>CANQOJ010000010.1 GCA_947625455.1 uncultured Clostridia bacterium
ACAGATATTCGCTGGCGGTAGTGCTGTTCAGGCTGTTATTAAGGGGCGATCCGCTTGAAGGAAGCAGAGTGCTTAAAAGCGTATGCCTTACGGAGGAAGCCGAGAGACGGCACTACGGGTTTGAACCGCTGTTTGTATATGATCCCAACGACGACAGCAACCGCCCTGTACGGGGAGTTCACAACAACATCATAAAATTCTGGCAGATAATGCCGAGTTATATAAAAGAAGCGTTTGAATTTTCATTTACGGTCGGGCTTAACGAACCGCAAAAGCGCCTTATTGAAAAACAATGGCTTGATTTGCTGAAAAAGATGCGGGGAGAAATCACGGCTTGCCCGTGCGGGATACAGAACTTTTTGTCGGCTATGAAAACAGATGACGAGGGAAAACTTATCTGCCCGTGCAAAACTCACTATCCGAAACCGCTTTCGCTTGTGGGAGAAAAAACAAGCGTTCTGCTTTTTGACGGCGCGAGGATTTTTGACGACGAACTGAACGAACGCGCGGAAGTTGTCAGAAACAAGAAAAATCCCGCGCTGTGGGGGCTTAAAAACCTTACGGACAGCGACTGGAGTTATACTCTCCCTAACGGCGCTGAGAAAACCGCGCAAAAAGGCGGTGCCGTGCCGATTTTTGTGGGGACAAAGATAACCGCAGATAATGAAACATTCAGCGTTGAGGGGTAAAATGAACGTTACAATAAGAAAAGCGGAATATATTGACATTCCGCGCATAACTGACCTGCTTTTGCAGGTTCACAAGGTACATTCGGACAAACGCCCGGATTTGTTCAAAAGAGGCTCGAAAAAATACACAGAGGACGAGCTGAAGAAGATAATTGACGACAGCGAAAGACCGATTTTTGTGGCTGTCAATGAAAGCAACAGCGTTGTCGGATATACATTCTGCGTTTTTCAGCACTTCGGAGATAATTCGCTCGAAAAGCACGATACCGTTTATATAGACGATTTGTGCGTTGACGAGAGTTTAAGAGGACAGCATATAGGCAAAACGCTGTATGAATATGTATTGAAATTCGCAAAAGACAGCGGTTGTTACAACGTTACGCTTAACGTCTGGACAGGCAACGACAGTGCTATAAAATTCTACAACAAAATGGGGTTGTCCGTTCAGAAATACACAATGGAGCAGATTTTGCAGCAAAAATCATAAAAAGTTTGTTTTTACAGTATGGTTTTATTGATTTTGCATAAAAGGGATATTGAAATTGCTTTCGTGCGTAAAAGCTGTGAAAAACGGCTTTGCAGAGCGGAATTTTAAAGTTTTCAACATAGTTTTGTATATAAAGTGTGTTGAAAACTTGTGTCTATGTTGAATACATAATTGAATACTTTTTGTGCAAAGTTGCTAATCAAAGGCGCTTGGTTTGTGCAAATATAAGTCAAACAGCCGAAAATCGAAAATAAATGCGAAAAAATTGAAAATGTCTGTTGACGAAAAGCAAGTTTTGGGATATACTTACATACAGAGGGCGACAAAAACCGAAAACGTACGGACAATAAAGATAAGTCCGAAAAAACGGTTCTTGTTCCTTTTAAACAACAAGCAGAGCAAAAGTACATTAAGGTTACTGCTGGAACAAACGATTGAAAAATGGAGGTTTCTACTATGTGCGTTAAAGACATTGAAGTAAAAAATCAGGTTGGTTTGCACGCAAGGCCCGCTACATTCTTCATCCAGAAGGCTAACGAGTATAAGTCATCTATCTGGGTTGAAAAGGAAGAGCGCAGAGTAAACGCTAAGTCGCTTCTCGGCATTCTTTCGCTCGGTATCGTAGGCGGCGCAAAAATCCGCATCATCGCTGACGGCTCTGATGAGCAGCTCGCGATTGACGGTCTTGTAAAGCTTGTAGACAGTGAATTTGCTGAGTAATTCGGCATAGACGTAAAAGTCCTGATTATCGGGGGCAGATTTTTCTGCCCCTTTGTTTTAGGATAACATATTACGCTGTTATTTATCAGCAATCTGATACCTGATATATTCGGTATTGTGCCAAATTAAAACGACTTATTTGGGAGGGTTCTTTTGACTTCCTTTGAAAAATTCTTATCGAAAGATGAAAACGAGTTTAAAAAAGAAATAACGCCCGATGAAAAGGGATTTTACGCAAGTGTTTCAAGAATAGGCTGTAATTTGTTTGTTGCGGCGTTTAAGATAGCAAGGGGCGCGGTGCTGGCGGTTTTATACGGGATAGCGGCGCTTTTAAGGCTGCTGGAGAGGGCAAAGGACGGACTTGCGGCGGCGTTTTCTAAAATCGCGTCAGTGTTCGGAAAAGTGTTCGGGCGCTACAAAAAGGCGCGCACTGCGGGAAGAAACGAAGTAAACAAAGCCAGAAACGAAAAGGGTTTCTTTGCGGGAATTGCGGCGGAATTTAAGTTTCTGGACAGGATTGTTTTCGGAAAAAGAGGCTTTGCGGTGACGGTGTTCAACTACGCGCTGCCAATAGTCTGCTGTGTTTTCCTGTTCAATGTCGTAAGCTATGCAACAAGCAGGAATTATGCGCTGAAGCTTACCGTAAACGGGCATTTTCTCGGTTATATTGATGATGAAACGGTTTATACCGACGCTGAACAGATAATTTCCAAAAGAATTAACTACACGGGTTCTGACACGACTGTCGTTACGTTTACGCATGATTATGAAGTTGAGGTAAGGTACGGTTCAACGCTTTCAACGTACCAAATCGCCGACAGAATGTTACAGCTTCTCGACACGGAAATTGATACGGGGTTCGGAATGTACATAGGCGACGAGTATCTGGGTACTCTATTAAGCCACGATAAAGTTGACAAGAAGCTTGAGGAAATTCTTGACGGATACCGTACAGACAACCCGACAGAGACTGTTGCGTTTGACCAGGAAATAACGTTTGTACCGGGGCTTTACCTTGCGGACAGCTTTGTTGACGAGGACGAAGTTGTTGAGATGGTGGGTTCATATAAGACGGTCGCTACATACTATACGGCAGTTGAGGGAGATTCTCCTTACGGCATATCCGAAAAGGTCAATATGACTTTGGAAGAAATTGCACAGCTTAACCCCGGATTTAACCGGGCAACGCCCGTTCATATAGGCGATCAGATTAAAATTACGCAGGAACAGCCGTTTATGAATGTTGTTGTTACGCGCGAGGAACACTATGAAGAAAGCATACCCTACGAGAAAGAATACGTCCAGGATAACACGCGCTATGTCGGAATGAACACAATCAAGCAAAACGGCGAGAACGGCGTGCGCGCTATAACCGCAAACGTTTCATATCTGAACGGCGTAGAGATAAGCAGAAAAGTGCTTGCGAGAACGACAACCAAAAATCCCGTGGCCGAAATTATAGGCGTAGGAACGCTTCAGCGTCCCGCAAACTCTGCGCCCGGAACAACGGTTGAAGCGGGCAAGTTTATCTGGCCTGTCGGCGGCAGCGGCGGCAAGAAAGGCTATGGATATGCGGCGGCAGGATATTCAAACCACCGCGGACTTGATATAATTGCGCCGTATGGAACGCCGATATATGCGGCAGAAACCGGAGTTGTAACGCAGATAAATGTCGGCGGCTGGGGAAGCGGCTGGGGTACATTTGTAGTAATACGCCACAGCAACGGACTTTCGACGCGTTATGCGCATTGCAGTTCAATTGCAAACATTCACATAGGACAGACGGTAACTGCCGGTCAGCTTATTGCATATGTCGGAAGTACGGGAGATTCAACCGGAAATCACCTGCACTTTGAGGTTATGGTCGGAAATGTGCGTGTCGATCCGATATATTATTTGCCCAAACATGTTTAGAAACTAGAGGATAGAGATTAAGAGGCTAGAGGCTAGATTCTAAGGTATTATTTGATTGTTTTTAAAGTAAAGAGCGTAAATCACCTATGGGTGGTTTACGCTCTAATAGTTTCAAAACAATCTGATAAAATTATACCTTTATCTAGCCTCTAGCCTCTTATAGCGTTATCCGACGAAGGAGGATAATGCGCTAGCTTCTAGAAGCCCAGTGCGCCAGCGTAATGGTCTCAAAGCCTTTGGGTGACAAGATAGGTCTTGAAATGCGCTTTTTGGTTTCGGGGGAAAGAGAAAGATTTTGTGAGAACTCTTCGCCTGCTTTCTTTATGTCGGCAAGATACCCCTCGCGCTGTCTTTTGGCTTTCTCTGCGATAAACAATTCTCCCTCCGGACAAAGGATCGCGGTATAATGCCCCTCGCCGCAAATAAGGTCATACTCTTTTAACAATGCGGGGAACATCGGCTTTTCGTCAACATAACCGCAGGTTGAAATAACTACAAGGCGCTTTTCATGCATTGTTTCATCGCGCAATTCGTGGAATGACGCATTTTTATCCTCAACAAGATTTCCCATATACGGCAGCATAAACGGCAGACATCTGTCGGTCATTGCCTTTAGCTGCGACGGCATTCCGAAAAAGTACAGCGGAAAGCTTTCAATTATTATATCGGCTTCTTTTATCTTCCCATACAACTCCTGCATATCGTCCTTTATAACGCAGTTTCCCTGCGTTTTGCTCCAACACGAAAAACAGCCCACGCACGGCTTTATGTTAAGCTTGTACAAATTTACATATTCAACCTCGGTGTCGCTCGGAAAACCGCTCACAAACGCTTTTGTGATATTAAGCGTGTTTGATTTTTCGGCTTTCGGGCTTCCGTTTAAAACCAGAATTTTCATATCTTCTCCTCAATTTGTGTTTCCTCTTCGTCAGTTTCAGCGTCAAGGCTTCCGCTCGGCACGCTTATGCTGTAATAATAATCTTTTCCGCTTGCCCTTATGACGCTTCCCGTAAAATCTCCGTCTGAAAGGTCGGCGTTTTTAAAACTGCCGAAAATGTCAAGTCCCGCGCGCTTTATATAAGCCTCTCTGCGCGTCCAGGCGGTGAAAAATGACGCGGGTTTGTCAGCCGAGTTATTGAACTCACTTAACTCCCTGTCATTCATAAAAGCATTTGCAAGTTCAGCCATTTTCTCTGCGGAATAGTTTCTCGCAAACTGAACATCACAACCTACGCCCGCTGTTTCGCCGTTTTGCGAAATGGCAAGCACGCAAAACGCGCACCCCTCGCTGTGAGAAATGCTGAAATCAATGCTTTCATCATTAAGGATATACGGGCGCTTTTTGCCGTTGTAGTCAATAATCAAATCCGCGCGGTCGATCTTGTTTTTCACAAACAGTCCGTCAAGCAGTAAAAATCCGCAGGCGCTTTCATAAAACGCCTCGTTGCGCCGTTTCAGTATCTCGTGAAAGTAACTTTCGGACAGCGGGCTGTAGTTTTCGCTCGCGCTTTCAATGCGCTGTCTTAATCCTCCGCTGTCGGTTACAAAGCAAGCCGAAAAATCAATCTTCATTTTCGTACACCAAACTCTTGTCAATTGCAGTAAACAACATTCTGCCTTTTGCCCTTACTAATCCCCCGACCGAGATAACCGCGTCAAACTCGCATGCGGCTTCACTTTTAAGCACGCATTTGACGCTTATTTCAAGAGTATCTCCAGGTATGACGGGCTTTATGAACTTAAAATCCTTTACCCTCAGCAAAACATACAGCTTGTTCTCGTCATCCGCCGCGCCCTCCGGCGCAATCACCAGACTGCAAAGCTGTGCGGCGCACTCTATAAGCAAAACTCCCGGCATTATCGGTGCATCGGGGAAATGCCCCATAAAATACGGCTCGTTTACCGAAACGTTTTTTATGCCCTTTGCGCTGTCATTCGGCATAAGCTCTGTAACGCGCTCGATCATCTGAAAAGGCGGGCGCTGTTTTATGCGTTTGTTTATTTCAAGTATGTTCATCATTTCACTTCTCCGTTGTGTTTTTACAGGCTTAACCCGCCGTCAAGCACTATCACTTGTCCTGTCATATAATCGAATGCGCTTGAACAAAGCGCCGCAACCGCTTCCGCGACCTGCTTTGCAGAGCCGAATTTTCCCATAGGAACGGCGTTTATATACGCTGATTTTTTATCTTCGGGAATGTTGTCCATCATTTCCGTTTTGATAAATCCCGGCGCTACGGCGTTTACGGTTATATGGCGGGGAGCGAGTTCTTTTGCGAGCGTTGCGGTCATTGAGTTTACAGCGCCTTTTGTTGCCGAATAAACGCCCTGTCCCTCAACAGCGAGTATTGAACTTACAGATGAAACGTTTATTATCTTGCCGCCTGTTTTCATCATTTTAAGCGCCGCCTGCTGTGCGCAGTGGAAATAGCCCTTTATATTGATGTCAAGGCTTCTGCTTAAGCTGTCCTCGTTTATCATCAGCAAATATGCGTCGTCAACAACTCCCGCGTTGTTCACAAGAACATCTATCCTCCCAAACTCTATCCAGACTTCTCTGAACATATTCTGAACGGCTTTCAAATCTGACGTGTCGGCTTTTACGGCAATCGCTTTCCTGCCAAGTTTTTCAATCTCCGCGCAGACCTCTTTTGCCTTTGCGTCATTTGAAACGTAGTTTATTACAACATCATATCCCTGCCCCGCAAGTTCAATTGCGCAGGCTTTGCCTATTCCTCTTGACGCGCCCGTTACGAGCGCAACCTTGTTCTTGTTTACTTCCATTTCACACCGCCTTTTTAAGAATTACCGCCGAGTACTGCCCGCCAAGTCCAAACGATATAGCTAACCCATATTTATACTTGTCGCTTTCATTCAGCATTTTTGCAAGCGTTGCCGCCTGTTTTGCCGCGCCTGCCGCTCTTGCATCGCCTATCTCGTCGTTTACCGTGACATAAGTGCAGCTGCTCATGGACAATTTTTTGTTCCCAAATCCGCACACAAGGTCAATATCCTCTATGGTTATGCCCGCACATTCACAAGCCCTCAAAATCGCTTCCTCAAGCGCGTCTTCCGAACCTACAAGCGTTCCGAATTTCACCGATTTATGAGCCGAAGCGTAACCGACCAACTCCGCGTATTTTTTCGCGCCGCGCTTTTCAGCCGAACTTTCCTTTTCAAGAATAAGCGAAACCGCGCCCTCTCCAAGTTCCATTTTGCCGCCGAGCAAGCCGAGTTTCCCGTAAAGATACTCCGTAACGTCGGTGTATTCATCTACGCCCGCCGCTACCATAATATCCTCGTCGCCGTTTTTCAGAACATCAGCTGCATAACATATGCTCTGAAGTCCTGCCTGAACGCCGTTTGCATTTGTAACGTTATAGCCCTTTATTCCCGCGAATATCGAGAAATAACCGCCCGCGGCGTTGTATACGGTGTTCGGGAAAGAGAATGCCGAACCGCTCGCCGTGCCGTTTGCTACAACGTTCTTCTGGAAATTAACTATCTCCGTCATAGGACCGTCAGATGTGCCTATGATAATGCCGATATTGCGCTCGCTGTTTTCATCAACGGTTATCTTCGCGTCAGAAAGCGCTCTCATGCCGCTTACGAGCATAAGCTGTGAAAACCTGTCAAGCTTGCGCCAGAACGCCATTTTTATGCCCAAATTCTTATAATCGTCCGACTGAATGTCAATCCTGCCCTTTGACGAGTAATCGCCGATACCCGTGACGAAAATGCGCTCGTTGTTT
The DNA here is from genome assembly GCA_947625455.1 of uncultured Clostridia bacterium. Taxonomy (GTDB): domain Bacteria; phylum Bacillota; class Clostridia; order Oscillospirales; family Ruminococcaceae; genus CAG-115. The sequence goes on from CANQOJ010000010.1 coordinate 7,563, forward strand.
GTTCTGTCGGGGATTTCATGCGGGTTTTTCGCGAAAACCACAGACGCGTTGTTGCCGCCGAAAGCAAAAGAGTTTGAAGCGGCGAAGTTTACGGTTTTTTCGCGCTTTGTGTTCGGTATAAAGTCAATATTCCCCGCCTTTTCTTTCAGCGTTTCAAGATTTTCCTCGGTATAGCCTATTGTCGGCGGGAGAACGTTTTCACATACCGCCTTTACCGTCAGCACTGCCTCTATTGAACCCGCAGCGCCCAGACAATGCCCTGTCATTGACTTAGTGGAACTTACGGACAGTTTATCACTGCCGTCGAAGATAGTGTGGAGCGACAAAAATTCGGCTTCGTCATTCTTTGCCGTACCCGTGCCGTGAGCGTTTATATAGTCAATATCCGAGGGCTTCAGTCCCGAATTTTCAATTGCCCTGTTTATCGCCAGCATCTGCCCTTGTCCGTCAGGTCTGGGCGCGGTTATGTGATGCGCGTCTGAACTTACTCCCGAACCCAAAATCTCACAGTAAATATGCGCGCCTCTCTCTTTAGCATGTTCATAGCTTTCAACAACAAGTATCCCCGCGCCCTCGCCAAGCGTTATGCCGTGGCTGTTGTTAAACGGAGAACAGGGGTTTTCGTCAAGCGCGTGCAGTGCATGAAATCCCGCAAACGCAAGCGACGAAAAGCTGTCCGAGCCTCCCGCGCAGAATGCATCGGCTTTTCCCGCGCGTATAAGGTCGCAGGCGTATGCAATTGAAATCGTTCCCGCGGCACAGGCGTTTACGATATTCGCGGTCGTGCCGTTAAGTCCGAAGTGCAAAGCAACGTTGTTTGCAATCGCCGACGCGGGCATTTTCAGTATGTCCGATGATTTTCCCCCGCCGTTTTTAAGTTCATCTGTAAAGTACTTGTCTATTGACGCAGCACCGCCTACGCAGTTGCCGACTATAACGCCTATTCTCTCCGAATTTTCGGGAGTTATCTCATATTTTGCGTCCTTTAATGCTTCCTCTGCCGCTTTTATGCATAAAAGCGAGGAACGGTCAAAATCCTCGTCTGAAAGTTCGCTGTCCGATATTTTCGCTTCAGCGCCAAGATTTGCGTAACAGCCGTCGGTGTTTACCGACTTTACCTCTCTTATTCCCGTAACGCCGTTTACTGCCGACTTGAAACACTCGTCAACATTGTCGCCAAGCGCGCAGACAATACCCAAACCCGTTACAACAATGCGCCTTTTATCCGAATTGTTATTCATAAGACCTCCGATATATATCTGAAATATAATTAAAATTCAGACTGTAACCAAGCCGTTACAGTCTGAAAACTCTTTGCTGAAATTACTGCTGATGTTCTTCTACAAACTTTGCGAGAGTGTTTATGCTTTGGAAATTCTCTCTTGCCGCGCCCGTCATCTGAACTCCGAACAAGTTGTCAATGCCCGCGATTATCTCGATTGAGTCAATCGAGTCAAGTCCGATGTCGTCGCCGAAAAGCTCAGAATCGTATTCGAGTTCATCTTCGGGTATTCTGAGGTTTTCTACAAGCATTGCCTTGATTTTTGCGCAAATTTCTTCGTTAGCCATAAATTTATCCTCCAAAAAATTTATTTCTCGGCATACTGACCGATTTTTCCGTATTTGTTTTCGAGCATTTCATAACGCTCGACAACTGCCGCTCTCGCGTTTTCCATAAGCTGTCTGGCATATTTTCCGTGGCGGACATTTTCGGGGCAGTTGCTCTCAATCGGCTTTCCGATAAGTATTTTCTGCCGCATACCGAACACGGGTTCATATGTTCCGTATATAGCGCAGGGAACAATCTGCGCTCCCGTTTTTGCGGAGATAAGTCCCGCGCCGGGCTTGAACTCGTTTATCTGACCATTTTTGGAAAGCGCGCCCTCCGGGAATATCAACAGCGAGCCTCCGCCGTTTATTATCTCCTCGGACTCCTCAAACCACTTTCCATCAGCTTCGTCAAGGGAGATAGAAATACATCTGCACCACGAAATCATCTTTCCCGTGCGCTTTTTTTCAAACCACTTTTTCGTCACCAGCACCCACGGTTTGTATCTCCACAACACCGCGCCGCCGTATGCGCCGTCAAAATGGTGGGTGTGATTTGCAACAAACACGCACGGCTTGCCCTTAAGGCTTTTTTTCAGCGACTTATCTTCGTAGATTATCTTCGGTCTGAACAGAAAATACACTGTCCATGTTATAAGTATCTGAAAAAACTTTCCCCAAAGGCTTTGTCTTGGCTTATTTCCCGCGCCCAACTAATCACCTCTCAGGCTGTCGATAAAGCCCCCTCTGCGTCGTCAGCAACATTGCAACAGCCACAAAGGCTAGTTGCAATATTGCTTCCTAGCATCTGGGGCTTTCTCAACAGCCTGAGATTTGACTTTTATACGACCTACGCCATTACTATTATTATACCTTATTTTGACCTGCTTTTTCAATGGACAATATGCAACAAAGCAGCCTATAAGGGACAAACTGTCCGTTTTTTGTTGCATATTAACTTTTAGTTTAAAAAACTTCTGATATTATGCACAAAATCAAGCGAAAATTTCACCCGAATACGGCAATTTTCCACAATTTACTTCTTAGCCTTGGTTTTCTTTGCGGCGCGTTTTTGAGCGCGGTTGCCCTCGGTGCTTGCATTCGGCGCGCCGGGTTTCATAACCTGCTCGCGCACGGGCATAACGTTTGTTCTTACGGGCATAGTAAGTACAAGCCTTACTGTTTCCTCGCGTATCATTGCTATCATTTCATCGAACATATTATAGCCTTGGAAGCGGTATTCCTCTACGGGGTTTCTCTGCGCGTATGCCGCAAGACCTATTCCGCTTTTAAGCTCGTCCATTGCGTCAATATGCTCCATCCAGTGTCTGTCAACTACTTTGAGCAGGCTGACGCGTTCAAGTTCGCGCATATTCTCGCTGCCGACTTCTTTTTCTCTCGCTTCATACAGCATTTCTCCGCGCTTTATGATGAAGTTTGTAACGTCCTTTGGAGATATTTCGTTGAGTTCATCAACAGTATACCTCAAATCCGTCTGCATAAGCAGGAAGTTGTAGAAATGCGCGCGCAGACCGTCCAAATTCCAGTTGTCCGCAACGCTGTCCGAACAGAATGTCTTTACGTTTTCGTCAATATCCTGCCGCATCATCTGGAGAACATTTTCATGGATATCCTCTCCGTCAAGCACCTTTTTGCGCTGGCTGTATATAGTCTGACGCATCTGCGACATAACATCGTCATAATCAAGGACGTATTTTCTTGCGGCAAAGTTGTTTGCTTCTATCTTCATCTGCGCCGATTCTATGGCGCGGTTTAAAAATCCCGCTTCTATGGGCATATCCTCGTCAAAGTTCATTGTTTCCATTAAACGCTGAACCTTATCTCCTCCGAACAGCCTCATAAGGTCGTCCTCAAGCGAGATGTAAAAACAGCTTTCTCCGGGGTCACCCTGTCGTCCCGAACGTCCGCGAAGCTGATTATCGATACGGCGGGATTCATGGCGTTCGGTGCCGATTATATAAAGTCCTCCGAGTTTTCTTACTTCTTCAGCTTCGGGCGCTATTTCAGCGTCAAATTTCTTGATAAGTTCCTGATACTTGTTTCTTGCTTCAATAATTTCGGTGTTGTCAGTTTCTGCGTAGCCCGTTGCCTCTTGAATTATATCCTCCGAATACCCAAGTTTCTTCATCTGCGCAAGCGCCAGGAACTCCGAGTTTCCTCCAAGTTTTATATCCGTACCGCGTCCTGCCATGTTGGTAGCGATTGTAACGGCGTATTTCTTGCCTGCCTGCGCTACTATTTCGGCTTCGCGTTCGTGGTTCTTTGCGTTCAGTACTTCATGCTTTATATTTCTTGCTTTCAGAAGCTTTGAAAGCTGTTCTGACTTTTCAATTGTAACTGTGCCGACAAGCACGGGCTGTCCTGTATGATAGCACATCTCAACCTGTTCGCATACCGCTTTCAGTTTGCCTCTGATGTTCTTGTAAACTCTGTCGTGGTTGTCGATACGGATTACAGGCTTATTTGTCGGGATAACGATAACGTCAAGCGAATATATCTGTCTGAACTCGTCCTCTTCGGTTGTACCCGTACCTGTCATTCCCGAAAGTTTTTTGTAAAGACGGAAGAAGTTCTGGAATGTTATGGTAGCAAGCGTTTTGCTTTCATGCTTTACCTTAACGCCCTCTTTGGCTTCAATCGCCTGATGAAGTCCCTGATTGAAGCGTCTGCCGAACATCAGTCTCCCCGTAAACTCGTCAACTATAACGATTTCGCCGTCTTTTACTACATAGTCAACGTCGCGCTTCATATAACCGTTTGCCCTTATCGCTTGGTTTATATGGTGCAGAAGCGTTATGTTTTCGGAATCCATGAGGTTTTCGACATTGAAGTACTTTTCGGCTTTAGCAACACCGCTTGGCAATAACGTACAGCTTTTTGCTTTCTCGTCGACAAGATAGTCGCCGTCATAATCGTTGTCATACTGAACGGAGTTGTCAACCTCGGCGGTTACGCACTTTTTGAGCGTTTTGGCAAACTTGTCAGCCTGCGTGTACAATTCCGAAGAGTTGTCGCCCTGACCTGAGATAATGAGCGGCGTTCTCGCTTCATCTATAAGGATTGAGTCAACCTCGTCCACTATCGCAAAATTCGGATCGCGCTGGACAAGGTCTTTCTTGAAAATGCACATATTGTCGCGCAGATAGTCAAATCCAAACTCGTTGTTTGTACCGTAGGTTATATCGCAGGCATAAGCCTCACGGCGGGCGTTGTTGTCCATATCATGCGCGATAAGTCCTACCGTAAGTCCCAAAAACCTGTGAACTTTCGCCATAAGTTCACTGTCGCGCTTTGCGAGGTAGTCGTTGACAGTGACGATATGCACGCCTTTTCCCGTAAGCGCGTTCAGATATGACGGAAGCGCGGCAACAAAGGTTTTGCCCTCGCCTGTTTTCATTTCGGCAATTCTTCCCTGATGTAAAACAATGCCGCCTATAATCTGCACGGGATAATGACGAATGCCTATAACTCTTGCGGACGCTTCTCTGCACACAGCGAAAGCGTCGGGCAAAATGTCGTCAAGCGTTTCGCCCTTTGCAAGCCTGTCTTTAAGCACCTGCGTCTGCGCCTTTAATTCCTTGTCGGACATTGCCTTATATTTAGGTTCAAGGTCAAGAACAGCCTGTTTTATAGGTTCTATTCTTTTGAGTTCCCTTGACGAATAAGTTCCGAAGATAGATTTTATTATTCCCATTTTTTAAGCCTTTCTCAATTAAATACAAATATACTTATATATTATACACCAAAATAAAGTTTTTGTCAACAGAATTTTTCCGCAATTTCAGCTAATAATAACACAGGAAAGCAGATGCTGCCGAAAAATGCGTTTTCGCCAGCATGAAAGGAGTGACTATTACGGACAATTTTCCTGTTAAAGAGGAGTTCAGCGAAGATGATTTCATAATGCAGTCCGAAAGCGGTACGGACTGTACGGGACTTATGCCCACACCTCCGCTTACAAAAGCCGAAGAAGAAAGCTATGACGAAGTGTATGACTTTTTGCCCACAGCCGTTAAAAGACAACCCAGAGAGCAATGACAGCATACGCTGTCAGTATACAGTGGACAGTGGACGCATTATCCGCCTGCGGCGGATAACGCTGCAGTCAGTAGTAGGTATCCGCTTCGCGGATTTTATTAGATTGTATTTATATTAAACGAGCGTAAACCGCCGAATGGGTTTACGCTCTTTCACCTGAAAACAATCTAAATTATCTGCGCATTATCCGCTTCGCGGATAATGCGCAGATACCTACTACTGAATACTGTCCACTTTATACTGTATACTGAAAACCCCATTTGCTTTGCAAATGGGGTTTTCAGTGGAGCGGATTACGAGGCTCGAACTCGCTACCTCCACCTTGGCAAGGTGGCGCTCTACCGGATGAGCTAAATCCGCATTATAATTGACATAACGCTAACTTCTATGAATTAAATTTACAACTTTTACTTTGATTTTCTCTGGCACTAGTCCTAACTTCTACCGCTGTTTTCAGTTGTTAAGACTACAAACTCTAGCCTCTAGCCTCTTTCTTTCGGCTCTAAACTTCTCCCGCCAACAATACTCCTCTGACTCTTACCTCTTACTTCTAACTTCTAACCTCTAGATGGCGACCCGGATGAGACTCGAACTCACGACCTCCGCCGTGACAGGGCGGCGTTCTAACCAACTGAACTACCGGGCCGGATACCGCAGCCCCTCGCGAACGACCTCCGATATTTCAGACATCATCGACTAAGAGTTACGGAAATGGTGGAAGTTATAGGGCTCGAACCTATGACCCTCTGCTTGTAAGGCAGATGCTCTCCCAGCTGAGCTAAACTTCCATAACATTATTATTTTACAACTTTTTTTAAGGTTTGTCAAGGGCTTTTTTAAATCTGAAAAATTTAGGTAATTCTCTACAATTTTCTCCAAAATGCGCGAAAAATATTCATTGATTTTATACAAACAAATATGACAAATTTTACCTCACATAAAGTTTGAAGAATGTCAAAAAATAATTCCGAAAAGTTCGGAAGGAGGGATTATCATGATTATGGACAAGATTGCCCTTACACTGCTTATAATAGGCGGTCTTAACTGGGGACTTGTCGGAATCTTCGAGTTCGACCTTGTAGCATGGCTTTTTGGCGGTCAAACGTCAATTTTGAGCCGAATTGTGTATGTTCTGGTCGCTCTCGCTGCAATCTGGGCTATTCCTATGCTTTTCCGCAGCAGAAATACAGCTGCCGAGGCATAACAAAATTTCGGAGCAAAAGTTGTTCAATACTTTTGCTCCGAATTATTATGCTTAAAATTATTATGTCTAAAATTACTATGCTTAAATAATTGTTCCCCCGCCGACAACAATATCCCCTTGATACAACACCACCGCCTGACCTTTTGCAACAGCGCGCTGGGGTTGAAGAAAGTTTACGTGTACAACTCCGCTTTCGTCCTCGTAAGCCGTAGCGGGAACTTCTCTGCCGTTGTAGCGTATGCGCGCCGTTACGGATACGGGTTCTTTTGGCGGATTTTCGTAGAGTATCCAGTTGAAGTCATTTGCCGTTAATGACGAAGAATACAAGGCTTCGTCCTTTGAAAGAGTAACGGTGTTGTTCTCCGCGTCCTTTTGGCATACATACATTCTCTCGCCGAAGCCTTTTCCTATGCCTTTTCGCTGACCTATGGTGTAACGGATAAGCCCAAGATGTTCGCCTATTATGTTGCCGTTTATATCCAGAAATGAACCGCGGGGATAGGTTTTTCCCGTTTTCGCGCAGATAAACTCCGCATATTTGCCGTCAGGCACGAAGCATATGTCCTGACTTTCGCTCTTATGCGCTGTCACAAGTCCAAATTTCTCCGCTAACGCCCTCACTTCATCTTTCCCCGTAAAATCTCCCAGGGGGAAAATTGTGTGCGAAAGCTGTTCTTGATTTAAGAAATAAAGAACGTAGCTTTGGTCTTTTTCGGCATTTTTTGCCTTTTTCAGCACCCATCTGCCGTATTCTTCCAGATGCTCAATTCTCGCATAATGCCCTGTCGCAATATAACCGCAGTCCAACTCTTGGGCGCGTTTGTATAAAAGCCCGAATTTCATGGCGCGGTTGCAGTTGATACAGGGATTTGGAGTTAAGCCGTGCTCGTATGCGCTGATAAATTCATCTATAACGTTTTTTTCAAACTCTTCGGTGAAATTCATCACATAAAACTTCATTCCGAGAGAATATGCCGCTCTGCGCGCGTCCTCTGCGTCGTCAGCCGTACAGCAGGTCTTTTCTCCGAAATTTTCGTCGTCGCTCCCGCGCAGTTTCATCATTGCGCCTATGCATTCAAAACCGCGCTGTTTCAACACAACCGCCGCCGTTGAGCTGTCTACTCCCCCGCTCATGGCAACAAGCGCCTTTTCAGTCATTTCCGAGCCTCAGCATTTCATCTATGCTCTTTTTCGCCAAAAGCCTTTCATTCTCGTCAATGGTTATTTCAAATCCCGTCCTGCCCTCGACCGTATGCAAAACGTCCGCTATTGTAGTTAATTTCATGTTATGGCATACGCAGTCCTTTGAAAGCGGGTAAAACAGCTTTTCGGGGTGTTCAATTCCGAGGTGCTGGACAATGCTGTTTTCAGTGCCGATTATGAACTCCGTTTTGTCGCTTTTCGCCGCGAAATCCATAATTTCGGTGGTACTGCCGACAAAATCAGCAAGCGCTACAACTGCGGGCTGACATTCGGGGTGAACTAAAAACAGAGCGTTTGGGTGAGCTTTTTTCGCGTTTTTTACTTCGTCTGCCGTGAGTTTAGCGTGAGTAGGACAGCCCCCGCTGACAAGCTTTATTTCCTTTTCGGGAACTTGTTTTTTGACATAATCTCCCAGATTGCAGTCGGGTACAAACAGTATTTTATCCGCGTCAAGCTTTTTAATTATCTTCACGGCAGATGACGACGTAACGCATACGTCGCACAGCGTTTTAAGCGCGGCTGTAGTATTTATGTAGGCTACCACCTTATGGTCGGGATATTTGGCTTTAAGCTGACTTAACATTTCGACATCAAGCTGTTCAGCCATAGGACAGCCTGCGTCCTCCTGCGGTATAAAAACCTGCTTTTCGGGAGCGAGTATCTTTACGGTTTCCGCCATAAAGCGCACGCCGCACATGATTATTTTCTTATTCGGAGATTTTGCGGCTTTCTGCGCAAGTCCGAAGCTGTCTCCCACAAAGTCGGCAACTTCAAGAATATCGTGCGTCTGATAGCAGTGCGCCAGAATGCACGCGTCATTTTGTTTCTTAAGTTCAATTATCCTTTTCTGAATTTCATTCATACTATTCCCCTCGATACAAGATACAATATGATTATAGCCGCTAAAGACGCGCCGCAGATTATCCAGTTTCGGATAATAGCGCGTTCAAGGCGGTTGTTGTCGTCTTTCTTGAATTTCTTCGCCATTATTATTCTCCCGCGATTTTCTCAACAGCCGCCGTTACAAGTTTTCTGAACATGGGCGCGGCTTTGTCCGCTGTTTCCTGAACTTCTTTATGTGAAAGAGGATTTGCGGATATTCCCGCGGCAAGGTTTGAAATACACGATATACCGCAGACTTCCATTCCGCAGTGACGCGCCGCCATAGCCTCAACAGCTGTTGACATTCCAACAGCGTCCGCGCCGAGTCGACCGTATGCGCGGATTTCCGCGGGAGTTTCATAGTTAGGACCTGTCGTCTGTATATAAACGCCCCTTACAAGAGGTACGTTTACCTCTGCCGCCGCTGTTTCGATAAGCGTGCGCAGGCGCTTGCTGTAAACCTCGCTCATATCGGGAAATCTGACGCCTAATTCTTCAATGTTCTCACCTATAAGCGGAGAGGGAACAAGTGAACTTATATGGTCGGTTATCAGCATAAAATCTCCCGCATGAAACGAGGGATTTATGCCGCCCGCGGCGTTTGTGAGAAACAGCGTTTTTGCTCCCATAAGGCACATAAGCCGCGCGGGCAATACAACATCCTGCACGGAGTATCCCTCGTAAAAATGCACTCTGCCCTGCATAACGACAACAGGTACTCGCTTTTCCCCGCAATATCCGAACACAAAGCGCCCCTTATGCCCGACAACGGTGCTTACGGGAAATCCCTCAATCTCGCTGTAATCAAGGGTTTCCTTTATTTCAATCGTATCGCAGAAATCTCCCAGTCCGCTTCCCAAAACAAGCGCCAATTTCGGCTTGAAGCTTATTTTATTTTCAGCCTGTTCGTAACATTTCATCAGCTTTTCATAAACTTTGTTCATAATCTTTTCCTTTCGCAAGCCGTTCTTTTTTGCTTTCATATGACGGCAGATTTACCGTAAATGTCGTTCCTTTTCCCAAAACGGACGAAACCGAAACCTTTCCTCCGCTTAGTTCAACTATTTTCTTTACAAGCGACAAACCAAGACCGTTGCCTTTTGAAGCGTGAGAGCGGTCGGCTTGATAGAATTTCTCGAATATATGCGGTATCGCTTCTTCGGAAATACCGCACCCGCTGTCGGTTATTTCAACGATTATGCGGTTTCCGCTCTGCCTGCATGAAACGGATATAAACCCGCCGTCGGGAGTGAATTTTACGGCATTGTCAAACAGATTGTGCCAGACATGCGACATAAGCTGTTCATTGAAATAAAACTTGACCTCGTCTACATCGCTCATATTGAGTTCAATGTTTTTCTTACTCCAGACGGGTTCAAGACTTAACATACAGTTTCTAAGCTGTTCATCAAGCGAAAATACCGTTTTATCCGCGATTATCTCCTTGTTGTCAAGGCTTGTAAGAAGCTGCGTATTAGCCGCAAGCGCCGAAAGATATTCCGCTTCTTCAAGGATTATCTTTGAAAACTCCTTTCGGCGTTCTTCGGGTATATCCCCGTCGCAAAGCTGTCTTGCAAAACCGCTGATTGACGAAAGAGGGGTTTTAAATTCATGCGAGAAATTTGAAATGAAGTCGCTTCTGAAAAGTTCGGTATTCGCCAGTTCCTCTGTCATTCTGTTGAAATCCGAGATAAGCTGCCGTAATTCCTTTAAAGTATGGCGCGTTATAAAATCGTTTTCGTCTACTTTTACCGAATAGTCGCCGTTAGCTACGCGCCTTGTTGCTTTGGTAAGGCTTGACAAAGGCTTTAAGATAGTGTTCGTTACAAAAAACGCCATTATCCCGCCTATCAGTATACTTGCAACTACCGAACCTATTACCGTTGAAACATCGGTTGCGCCCCCGCCCGTGACGTATCCTATGACGATAGTAGAGGTAAACGTCAGAATGTCGCTCGCTACTATTATCATCAGAGTGAAAATCATCATCTTCATTCCCACTCTGTTTACCCTGTCAAACGGCTTTGTGAGGTATTTCAGCCGCTGTTTGAACTTTCTGAATGCTTTCTTCATACCGCGGTATTTACCTCAGCTTTATAACCAAGCCCTCTCACGGTAGTTATGGAAAAATCCTCGTTATCGCGAAAGCGCTCTCTTAAGCGGTTTATATGAACGTCAACTGTCCTTGCCTCGCTGTCCGAGCCCATTTCCCAAAATTCTTCCATAAGCGCGGTTCTTGTAAACGTCTTTCCGGGAAATGACAGGAGTTTGAACAAAATCTGAAATTCCTTGCGCGGGAGAATTGCGGTTTCGCCGTTTGAAACGACCGAAAACGCGCCGTAATCAAGCGTTGTACTGCCTACGACGATTTTCTGCTCTTCAGCGATTTTGCTCCGCCTTAAAAGCGCCTTTATCCTTAAAATCATCTCCACCTCGTCAACGGGCTTTGTCATATAATCGTCCGTTCCAAGCATGAAACTTTTGCGCACGTCTTCGGGGTTGTCCTTTGCTGTTATTATCAATACGGGGAGATTGCTTCCGTTTTCGCGGAGAATTTTAAGCGTTTCCCAGCCGTCCATTTTCGGCATCATAAGGTCCAAAACCATAAGGTCAATATGCGTATTGCCGATTATTTCAAGCGCCTTTTCCCCGTTTTCGGCTGTATATGCCTTAAATCCGTTTTTCTCAAGCGTGTACTCAAACAAGCGCCTTATATTCGCGGTGTCGTCCGCCACGAGTATGTTGAACAATTCTCCGCCTCCTTTAAATGGTTTTCAGATTGCCGTTATATCAAGAATTAAGGTACGCTTCCTGTTCGGGGGTGAGTTTGTCAATCGTTATTCCCCATGCGTTAAGCTTTCTCTCCGCAACTTTTCTGTCTATCTCTTTAGGCACGTTGAATGTCATTGAACCACCGTTTTTCTTAAGTTCCACGCCGTTTTTAGCGATATATTCCGCCGACAATGCCTGAATAGCAAAACTCATGTCCATAATCTCCGCGGGGTGACCGTCGCCTGCCGCAAGGTTTACAAGCCTGCCCTCTGCAATTACGAAAACCGTTCTGCCGTTTGGAAGTTTGTAACCCATAATGTTGTTTCTTGCGGTATAGCTGTCCTGTGCAATTTCGCGCAGTTTAGCCATATTGACTTCAACGTCAAAATGCCCCGCATTACAGCATATTGCGCCGTCTTTCATATTTAAGAACGCCGTTTCGCCTATAACGTCTGCACAGCCCGTGACCGTCACGAAAAAGTCGCCTACCTTTGCCGCTTCGTTCATGGGCATAACGGTAAATCCGTCCATAACCGCTTCCATAGCCTTTATAGGATCAATTTCGGTTACGATTACCTTTGCCCCTAAGCCCTTGGCGCGCATTGCCACGCCTTTTCCGCACCAGCCGTAGCCTGCTACGACAACAAATTTCCCCGCAACTATAAGGTTAGTTGTGCGGTTAATTCCGTCCCACACTGACTGACCGGTGCCGTAGCGGTTGTCGAACAAATGCTTGCAGTCGGCGTCGTTTACAAGCGCCATGGGGAATTTCAGCCTGTTTGACTTATCCATAGCTTTAAGTCGGATAATTCCCGTTGTGGTTTCCTCACAGCCGCCTAAAACATTCGGAATAAGTTCGGGTTTTTCCGTATGAATGTAGTTCACCAAATCCCCGCCGTCGTCTATTATGATATTCGGCGCGGCGTTTATTACGCTTGCGATATGGCGGTGATATTCTTCTTCTGTTGAATTATACCATGCGTAAACATTAAGTCCGTCGTGAACAAGCGCGGCGGCTACATCATCCTGCGTTGAAAGAGGATTTGAACCCGTGACGTACATTTCCGCGCCGCCCGCCGCGAGGACTTTGCACAAATACGCTGTCTTTGCTTCAAGATGCACCGACAGCGCGACTTTTAATCCCGCAAACGGCTTTTCAGCCGAAAAATCCCTTTCAATGCCGTTTAATAAAGGCATATTTCTCTTAACCCAGTCTATCTTGCGTTTTCCGCTTTCCCAAATGTTTTCGTCTCTGATTTCGCTCATAATGTTTTCCTTTCATGAATATATTTATCCGAGGTGATTTTTATGTCAAAGCTTTCATATATTGAACAGGAACGTCCTGTTTTGTCCGCAAAGCTGAATGGTACTGAGGGCAACGAAAAAATACGCGGCGAGGTTTATGTGTATAAGCTTGAAAACGGGCTGTTTCTGTGCGCGGATTTCTCAAATCTTCCCGCTTCTCAAAGTCTGCCGTTTCATATACACGAGGGCAAAACGTGTGATGACGCGGGCGGGCATCTTCTCGAATTTCCCGATATAATGTCCGACCGTTACGGCGAAGCGTCAGCACGGTATTATTTCGACAGAAAAACTCTTGATGAAATATCGGGAAAGCCGATAATGCTTCACATAAAATCCGGCAATGATGAACCGAAAATTGCCTGCGGGATACTTGAAAGAGTGCTTTGAACTATTATTTTTAACAGCGCGGGATTCCGTGCTGTTTTTTTCGGAATTACTTTGACGAAACGACAGCAAGAGAGTTTAGAACCCTTTCAAGTTCGTCCTGAAGTCCGCTGTAAAATAATGTAAACAATATATCGCAACAGCCGAACAAAAACATATTTCTGTTTGTAACCGCCGCCAAAGCGGGCACATAGCCGTAAATGTAACTCTTAAACCACTCCGCGTCATACGCGGGCACGGGTTTTCCGCTTTTTACAATCCTGCGTATCTCCTCAAAATCATCTGTAATGATGTTCTCAAAATTTGCCGCGCCCTTTTCGCAGACAATATCGAAAATCGCTTTTATCTGCTTGTCGTTTAGACTTCCGCCGTTTGTTTTTATGCTTTTAAGCTCGGGCAGTCTTACCGCAAACGAATAAACCATAAGCGACAAAACGCGTTCATATTCCGGAGAGTTCATCTCCTTACAGCGTTCTTTGTCGAGTTTTATCCCCGTGTTTGAAAGCGCGGAGGTGTCGGTTATGTTTTTAAGCGATATTTTGAAGATATCGCGTATGCTTATGTTGTAGAAATCTCTGTCGGAGATTAGGTAGACGTATTTCACGGCGTTAAACAGCGATACGCCTGCTTTTACTACCGTTTCCGAAATCATTGTGTAGGCTGTGCGTTCACTTACAAATTCCACTTTATATTACCCTTTCTCCAAATCTTCTGAAGCTGTCAAATCCTTTACGACCTGCGACGCAATAAGCAATCCCGCCGCCGCAGGCACAAATGCACAGCTCGCGGGTATCCTGTCGTTTCTTATGGGAAGTTCCTTTGAGAAAACGACTTTAAGGCTTTCTATGCCGCGGTTTCTGAGTTCATGGCGCATAACTCTTGCGAGAGGGCAGACGTTTGTTGAAAATATGTCGGCTGTCTTAAATCCCATGGGGTCAAGCTTGTTGCCCGCGCCCATACAGCTTATTATCTTCACCTTAAGCCTTGAACATATTTCCGCAAGCAAGACCTTTGCCGCCACATCATCTACCGCGTCAACAACATAATCGTACTCCGAAAAATTAAACGCGCCCGCGCTGTTTTCATTTAAAAATAGCGGGAACTTGCGCAAAATAAGTTCGGGATTTATATCCAGAAATCTCTCTGCGCAGACGTCAGTTTTCAGCTTTCCGACAGTACTGTGAAGCGCGATAATCTGACGGTTGATATTTGAAAGCGCGACCTTGTCGCCGTCAATTATGTCCATTGCGCCTATTCCGCTTCTTACAAGCGCTTCCGCCGCATGTCCGCCAACACCGCCCAAGCCGAAAACCGCGACTTTTGACTTTGAAAGCTTTACTATTGCATCTTCTCCGATAAGAGAAGCTGTTCTTGATAATTCTTCCGTTACCATTACATCACCACGGCTTTACCTGTCCGACTATTTCGGAAAGCGACTTTATGCCGTTTTCTTCCATATATTCTTCAATTCCGTCAATGACCTTAAGCGGAGAATACGGATCGGTGAAAATTGCCGTACCCATTTGTATTGCCGCCGCGCCCGCCAGCATCATTTCAATCGCGTCATCTGCCGTCGATATGCCGCCCATTCCGATTATGGGGATTTTAACGGCGTTATAGCACTGCCACACCATTCTCACCGCAATCGGGAAAACGGCAGGACCGCTTAATCCGCCCATATTGTTCTTCAATATCGGACGGCGGGTTTTTATGTCTATCCGCATTCCAAGCAAGGTGTTTATAAGCGAAATGCAGTCCGCGCCCTCCGCTTCAACTGCCTTTGCAATCTCCGTTATATCCGTGACATTCGGCGTGAGTTTTACAATAAGCGGTTTTTTTGTCGCACGCCTTACCGCCTTTGCAACAGCCGCCGCGCCGTCTTTTGAAACTCCCCATGACGCGCCGCCCTGTTTTACGTTGGGGCAGGAGATGTTGAGTTCAATCATATCCACGTCCGTTGCGTCAAGCACCTCCGCCGCCGCTATATAATCGTCAATTGTCGCCCCCGCAACGTTTGCTATTATGACATTCCCCTCCTCTTTCAAGGTAGGGAGATAATACTCCGCAAAGCCGTGAACGCCGATATTCTGAAGTCCTACCGAGTTCAAAATTCCCGAATAGCTTTCGGCAATTCTGGGAGGAGGATTTCCGAGTTTCGGTTCAATGGTCATGCCCTTGCAGGAAATCCCGCCCAGCTTTGACAGCGGGTACAAATCCGTATAACATTCGCCGTTTCCGTATGTCCCCGATGCGGCAATGACGGGGTTTGGAAATTCAACTCCCGCTATTTTCACCGACATATCAACCATTGAACTTCACCTCCTCGGCATTGAACACAGGTCCGTCCTTGCACACTCTCGAATAGTACTCCTGCCCGTTTCTTACCGTCATGCATGAACATACCACGCATGCGCCTACGCCGCACCCCATTCGCTGTTCAAGAGATACCTGGCAGGCGGTTTTATACGTTTCGCAGGTCTTAACTACTGCCTTAATCATGGGTTCCGGTCCGCATGCGCACACAAGGGCGTAATTTCCGCTTTTAAGTTCTTCTTCAAGAGGAGTTGTCACAAGTCCGTGAATGCCGACACTACCATCATCTGTGCAGATAATAGTCTTTGTGCCGTATTCCTCAAACTCGTCGTTTAAGATTATTCTCGAATAGTCGCGAAATCCAAGTATTGCGGTACACATTGAACTTGTTTCACGGGAAATTTCAAGCAGAGGAGGTACGCCTATTCCCCCGCCCACAACGATTATTTTCTTTCCCTCAGGTATTTTAAATCCTCTTCCCAGAGGTCCTAAAATGTCCAGTGATTCGCCCTCGGAAAGCTGTGAAAGCGCGCGGGTGCCGTGTCCTCTGACCTCGAATACAAATCTTAACGTTCCGTGTTCTTTGTCAATTTTGCAGATAGAAATAGGACGGCGCAGAGTAAAGCCGGGAACAAGAATGTTCGCAAACTGCCCCGCTTCCGCTTCGTCAGCAATTTCGGGCGCGTCAACTACAACCGAATATATGCCCTTTGCAAGCGTCCGCTTTTCAATTATGGGATATTTTCCGCAAAAAAAGCTCATTTTTTCTCCCTTTCATTTTCCTTGTTATCGTCAACAGCTTCGGATTTTATAAACAACCTGCCGTTTTTTTCAGTATTATTAGTTTTGGTAAGCGAAGTTATTCTGTGCATTGAAAACCGTATTATTATGACAAGCACTAAAGCGCAGAGAATGTATGTAAAACTGAACAGGCTTTTATTCCCGCCCGTAATCAGCCTTTCCTGCACGATAAGTTCAGCGTCTGTAAGCGAAAACATTATCGGCAGTCTGCAAAGCGATACCGCAAACACATACCAGTCAAAAACATTTTGCGCGTTGTCCTTTGTTATATTATACCTTTCAAACCTTGGGCTTCTGAATGTGAGAATAAGGCATACGACAAGCGTTATACCGCAAACAGCAGGAAAGCACCACAGCATTATAAAGTCCATTCTCGCCATTTCCTGCTTTATCTCAGGGTGTTTAACAGTGAAATTGCCCGCAGACAAAAACTGAAACAGCGTAATTCCCAAAGCTATAAAGTCGCTTATCACTTTTGCAGGTTTATGGGTATATGTGACATCAAAGTTTCCGATTTTCATATTATCAGATTTTGGTTATGTCCACAAGTTCAACGTCGTTTATGCTTCTGTTTGCTTCAAGGCAGTCAAGCAAGGCGTTTGCCGTGTCAATCGCCGTAAGGCAGACTATCGAGCGCTCAACCGCTTTTCTGCGCATTCTCACGCTGTCAAGCGAGGGTTTTCTTCCCGTTTCCGATGTCGATACCACATAACTCACCGCGCCGCTTTCAAGCAGTGAAATAACGTTGGGCTCCTGCTCCTCGTGTATTCTGTAAACATGGTTTGCGGCAATCATATTGCGGTTTAAAACAGACGCCGTGCCGCCTGTTGCGTATATCGTAAATCCGAGCGCTTCAAACCTTGAGGCAATCTCGATTATCTCGTTCTTGTCGCTGTCGCGCACCGAGATAAGCACGCCGTATGTGCCGTCGGGCGAATCGGGATTTTTGCCCTCGTTAGGGTGGCAGAATTTATATCCCGCGGCGGTAAGTCCTTTGTAAATCGCCTCACCGAA
>CANQOJ010000011.1 GCA_947625455.1 uncultured Clostridia bacterium
CCCCGCAGGTCAATCTGTAAGCTACGGCAGGACTTTTACGGCAAAGCGCGATACAAAACTTGCGCTTATACCCTGCGGATATGCTGACGGCTTCAACAGACGGCTTTCGGGGAAATGGAACGTCAGCATAAACGGCAGTTTTGCACCCGTTTGTGGGAGGATATGTATGGACCAGACGCTTGTTGACGTTACGGACATTCCCGTTGAAGTCGGAGATGAAGTTGTGATATATTCGGACGAAATTGACGGCGGTAATTCAATAACGCAAGCCGCTGAACAGATAGGCACAATAAACTATGAACTTTTATGCGCAATAGGAACAAGAGTTCCAAGAATTTACATAAAGAACGGCATTAAGACCGAAATGCAGCGTTATTTGTAATCAATAATCCGAATGTTGGCAGTCTGTCCGCATAGCGTATCCAAATTCTGCATATATATCGGTATGATAGAATTTTGGATAAGAAAAACTGCCGTGCGGATAAGCTTTACGTTTTTCGCGGCATGCGCGCTGTTTTTAAGCACAAACGGCGGTTTCGGAATTGCAACGCTGTGCGCCTGCGGGATACATGAACTTTCGCACTTGATTATGATGACAGCTTTCAGAGTAAACGCTGACGAGATATTATTTTACGGCGCGGGGATATGCATTTCATCAAGAGAAATTAACCGCGCGGAGAAAATACCGAGGATATTGATTTTATCGGCAGGCTGTATAGGAAATCTAATTTCGGCGGTTATACTGCTTATTTTTGGCAACAACATAGCGGCGGCTATCAACATCTTCACCGCGGTTTTAAACATACTGCCTGTGGGTTCTCTTGACGGGGCGCAGATATTAAAATATGTAACAGTCAGCAGATGCAAGCCCGAAAATGTCGACAAAGTGATGTTTTATTCGGGAATTATTTCGGTTGTCTTAATGGCAGCCGTCATACTGATTTTCGGAGGGTTTTCTTTTTCGTCAGCGGTTATATTGCTGTATATTGCGGTGATTAGTTTAGTAAAGGCGTAGTTGTATATTGTGCCGAAATTTGTTCTATAAATTGTCGAAATAAACAAAAATTACTTTTTGCACTTGACAAAGTGCAATATGATATTTTATAATAAAAATGTAGTGCTTACTACAATATATTTTTTAAGGAGAAAATTATGAAATACGAAATCAAGGGCGAACCGCTGCCGGTGTTACTGTGCTATCTTCAGGCGAATGAATCGGTTATGTGTCAGAAAGGCGCTATGAGCTGGATGACGCCGAACATGAAAATGCAGACAGGCACGGGCGGTATCGGAAAAGCTTTCAGCAAGATGTTTTCGGGAGAGTCTATGTTCCAGAATACATATACCGCACAGGGCGGCGAGGGAATGATAGGTTTTGCGTCAACGCTCCCCGGCTCCATTATTCCGTTTGACATAGGCAAGGGCGAGATAATTGTTCAAAAGGGCGGTTATTTTGTATCGGAGCCTACAGTTACGTTCTCGGTTGCTTTCCAGAAGAACATAGGCGCAGGTTTCTTCGGCGGAGAGGGCTTTATTATGCAGCGCATGTCGGGTACGGGTATGGCGTTTATTGAAGTGGACGGATATGTAGTTGAGTACGATTTGCAGCCGGGTCAGCAGATGATTATTGACACGGGTTATCTCGCGGCAATGACGGGAACCTGCACTATAGAAATCAAAGCTGTCGGCGGTATCGGAAATACGCTGTTCGGCGGAGAGGGTTTGTTCAACACCGTTGTTACAGGTCCCGGTAAAATTTACCTCCAGACAATGCCGAAAAACAAGTTCGCTGAGGCTATTGCCTATGGCGGGAAATAATTCTAGAAGCTAGAGATTTAAGAAGCTAGAGGCTAGAGTTTAAATCAAACGTGATTTTTCTGTTTAGTGTGCGTTTGAACCGCATGGTTCAACGCACCTTTTCTTTTTCAATGTGCGCCTGATCTGGCGCGCTCCGGGGTGCAGCCACTCAAATTCGCGTAGCGAATTTGACGCGCGCAGCGCGTGGCTTTGGCGAAGCGGGAAGCGCATATCGCCTGTTCGGACAACTTCTCCGCTTCGCCAAAGCCGTGGCTGCACCCCGGAGCGCCCGGACGTGGTTTGGAGGAAGAAGAGCGTTTGTTACCTTGCGGTACAAACAACATTCCTTGGTTAAAGTTGCTTTGACTTCAACTCTTACTTCTTACCTCTAACCTCTTATCTCTAAAAGATGCCGCGTTTTTAACCAAAACGCGGCATATTTTCTATTCTTCCATTTGTTTTCCGAAATACATAGCCGCCGCCTGTACAAGCGCCGACTGTTCCGCAGTAGCGGTGTTTGTCGTGTTGTCGGAACTCAGCATTATAACCGCCCCGTTTACATCTCCCGACGCGAGAATAGGCGAGCAGGCAAGCGCGTATCTGTCTACTCCCTCAATAGGATTAAGCTTTTTGTCGCTGTCGCCTTTCAGTACATAAGACTTGCGCTGTTCGATAAGGTCCTCAAGAGAACCCGAAACTCTCCGTTCAATTATCTCCTTTTTGCTCATTCCCGACACCGCGATAACATGGTCGCGGTCGCAGATAACCGCAGGACAGCCGCCGACTTTTGAGAGTACATCTGCGTACTGCGATGCAGTTGAGCTTATTTCTCCAACGGGAGAGTACTTTTTAAATATAACTTCTCCGTCGGGGCTGGTGTATATTTCCAGCGGATCGCCCTCTCTTATACGCATTGTTCTGCGTATCTCCTTTGGTATTACAACTCGTCCGAGGTCGTCTATTCTGCGGACAATGCCTGTTGCTTTCATATATTCAATTCCTCCATTATTTTCAGAAATTTTGTTGTCGGGAGTAGTGTCTGCAATTTACAAATTTTTATTCATTTTTTCGACAGCATTCACCGACTAGAATTTTAAGAGGCTAGAGGTTAGAGGCTAGAGTTTAATTCAAGACATGATTTCCTTTTTCAAACCATGTTTTGACCTAAACTCTAGCCTCTAGCCTCTTAATCTCTAGCCTCTTATAGCATTATGCGTGCATAATGCTGACAATACAGACGTTTTTATGTGCAGTCTGGGAAAAATTTCATATATGAAGTTTATGAATTTGCGTTTACTGACTGCACTGCTTTACTTCTGCAAAAAAGCTTTTTAAACAGCGTTCTCACAAGCGGCTGAATAAACAAAAGCTGTGAGAAAAATGCAAACGGCAGATTATAACAAACAAGCTTTAACCACTCCGCAAAAAACGTAACAACATTAAATCCCGCATAGTACGGATAATACAGCGCCGAGGCGATAAAGCTCATTATCGGGCACATTATCCCCACCGTTGCGCATATTATTGCCGTTTCAAAAATAACGGGGTGAGTTTCCTGCGGATTAAACACCTTACACGCAAGCTTAAACGACAACGGACTTCCCACAAGGCATTCGAGAGTATACGCGCATACAAACTCCGTAATAATTACCGCCCAAATCGGAAGATAATTTCCGAACATATAAACTCCGCCCTGCTTTGATATTGCCTCAAGCACGCTTGTAACTCCGTTTGCCTCCATAATCGCAGCACCGTTTACAACGTACAGGCTGTAAAACACATACGCATGTACCGTAATAACTACGGTCATTAAAGCATATATCATTCTCTCCAACTGATTTTTCGGCATAAAAATACTCCTTTTCTAAAATGTTAAATTTCGTCACCGATAAAAATTATAACATTTATTCCCAAAAATTTCAAATGGTAATTTTAGCCAAACATATTCAACAAAAATCGCGATAATATTATTGAAAATTACGCAAAGACTATCATCAGCAGACTTAAATCAGATAAGGAGTGAAACCATGAAGAAAATACCGATAAACCCGATTGTTGACAAAGAAAAACCGATTTCAAAGGTTTATCCCGAAATTGACACCGACCTTGCAAGAGACAATATTGAAAACGATATTCCCGACGCGGATTTGCAGGATTTATAAAGGAGAGTATATGGATTCAATATGGAAATCAACTGCGGAATTACCGCAATTCCCGAAACTTGAACGGAACATTAAAACCGACATTCTGGTTATAGGCGGAGGAATTGCGGGAATTTTAACGGCATATTTTCTTGAAAAAAGCGGAGCGGACTATGTTCTTGTTGAAAAAGGAAGAATATGCGGCGGCATTACCGGAAACACCACAGCTAAAATCACAATTCAGCATGGACTGATATACTCAAAACTCCTTAAAGAAAAGGGTTTTGATACCGCACGGGAATATTTCAGAGCCAACACCGAGGCGCTAGAAAAATACGCTGAAATCTGTTCTCAAATTGACTGCGATTTTGAGCGCCGCGACAGTTTTGTGTTTTCGCGCAAGAATGCCGCTGCAATAAGAAAAGAGGTAAATGCGCTGAAAAAAATCGGCTGTAAAGCTGAACTTGTAAAGGATATTCCGCTGCCGTTTCATGTGGAAAGCGCCGTTAAAATTCCCGACCAGGCGCAGTTTAATCCGCTGAAGTTCATTAAGGAAATTTCAAAGGGACTGAAAATCTACGAAAACACAAAGGTCACGGAATTTCTTGACGATATTGCCGTTACAAGCGGGGGAAAAATAAAAGCTGACAAAATAATTATAACCACCCACTTCCCTTTTCTGAACAAACACGGAAGTTATTTTCTGAAGCTGTATCAGTCGCGGTCTTATGTTATTGCCCTCGAAAACGCACCTCAGCTTAACGGAATGTATGTTGAGGATATCGACAACGGGCTTTCATTCAGAAACTACAAAAATCTGCTCCTTATAGGAGGCGGAGATCACCGCACGGGAAAAAGCGGAGGGAATTGGGCGGTTTTGAGAAGATTTGCCAAAAAGGCATATCCGGAAGCAAAGGAAGTTGCGTACTGGGCAAATCAGGACTGCATGAGCCTTGACGGCATACCGTATATCGGGCAATATTCGGCAATGACACCGACGTTGTTTACAGCAACGGGCTTCAACAAATGGGGTATGACTTCGGCAATGGTTTCCGCAAAAATGCTGAGCGATATGACAACGGGAAAACACTCGGAATACGAAAGCCTTTTCAATCCGTCGCGGAGTATCTTGACAAAACAGCTTGCGGTAAACAGTGCAGAAGCAGTCACGAGCCTGCTTACGCCGTCAGTAAGGCGCTGTCCGCATATGGGCTGTAAGCTTGTGTGGAACAAAGAAGAGCGCTCGTGGGACTGCCCTTGCCATGGTTCAAGATTTTCGGAAAACGGCAAACTGCTTGACAACCCCTCAAACAACGACCTTCTTTAGAACTTGGCAGGAAAACAAAGCGATATTGAGGGGGAAACTTTTTGAAAAAAGTTTCCCCCTCAAACTCCTCTTTCAAAAACTTCATAACGCCATCGTTGTTTGGGATTTAACGCTGTTTTTCTATTACCTTATTACCAAAAGAGCGTAATTCCTCAACAGAATTACGCTCTCAAAAATTCAAAACAATCTAAATCTGCCGCGCCAGCGGCACCTTTACTGATTACTGTCAATTGTACATTGTCAACTGACAACAGGGGTTCAAGGGGGAAAACTTTTTCAAAAGTTTTCCCCCTTGCTAAATCCACGCCTTGGCGTACTTATTTCCCCTTGATATTCTCTGATTGAAGTTTTCCGAGTTTTCTTAAGAAAGACAATGCGAATGGGAGGGATGCGAGGGTTGTGAGGACATCGGAGATTGCTTGGGAGAGCTGGACACCGAGCAAGCCTTTGACTGCTGTGAAAATGAGCAAAATGGGAATGAAGAAGAGACCGCTGCGCATCATTGACAGCAAGGTTGCCGCTCCTGATTTTCCCGCGCTTTGGTACATCATATTTGTACAGACTGCCAAAGGCTGAAAAAACTGACCTATAAACTGCGCAGAAAGCGCGAATGTTCCTATTTCTATGACTTCGGGATCATTTCTGAACAACCCTATCAACTCATCAGAGAAAATCAACCCCGCAATTGCCACAGTTCCCAAAACTATCTCGCCGATTATAAACGTGAATATAAATGCGCTCTTTACTCTGCCGTACTTCTTCGCGCCGTAATTGAACGCGCACACGGGCTGAAATCCTTGTCCTATGCCGAGCGAGGTTGCAAACGTGAAGAAGCAAATTCTGTTTACTATTGACATTGCCGCAATCGCAGGATCTCCGTAAGCTTGAGCGCAGTTGTTTAACAGCATTGTCGAAATGCTTGTAAGTCCTTGGCGTACAAGGCTGGGGAAACCTGTTTTACAGATTTCAAACCAGTCGGATATGTTTTTCGATACTTTTCTTATGGACAGCTTTGCTGACGTCTTACCGCAAAAGAACATCGCAAGCAATATTCCGAAGCTTATGCACTGGGAAACTGCCGTTGAAATTCCCGCGCCTGTTACTCCCAAATCAAACACTTTCATCAAAAGCCAGTCGCCGAAAATGTTGAGTATTCCGCCTGACGCAAGACCTATCGTAGCAAGCGCCGCCTGCCCCTCAAAGCGCAGGACGTTGTTCAGCACACAGCTTGAACACAAAAACGGCGCGGCTATCAGTATATACACTGCGTAACTTCTCGCATACGGCAAAATGGTATCCGTACTTCCGAGAAGTTTCATAAACGGATCAATGAAAATCAGCCCGAACACTGCTATAACCGCTCCCGAAAGTATTGCGGCAAAAAATCCCGTTGAACTGTATTTTGACGCTCTTTCAACGTCCTTTGCCCCAAGCGCGCGCGAGCTTAGACTGCCCGCGCCCTGCCCAAACATAAACCCAAACGCCTGCAAAATTGACATCAGACCGAAAACTATCCCCACCGCGCCCGACGCGCTGTTTCCGTAGGTACCAAGGAAAAACGTGTCTGCCATGTTGTAAACGCTGGTTACAAGCATACTCAGCGTTGTCGGTATTCCGAGCTTTATTATAAGCTTCGGCACGGGCGTTTCGGTCATTTTTACATACTGTTGTTTTTCTCTCTCCGCTATATCCATTTTTGTTTACCTCTCGTCAAATCTCCTGCGCAATTTTTCAAGAGCCTTTTTCTCTATCCTCGAAATATACGAGCGCGAAATGTCAAGCTTCTTGGCAATTTCACGCTGCGTCATAGGGCGCGTTACCTTGCCGTTTTCATCAGGAATGCCGTAGCGTCTGCAAATTATTTCACGCTCACGTCTGTCAAGTTCTTCCGAGATGAATTTGTACAGCTTCTCGCTGTTGATTTTAAGCTCGGCTGTCTGCTCGATATTTACGTCGCTGCTGTAAATATCCTCGATTGTAAGCGAGTTGCCCTCGGCGTCGCAGTCTATAGGTTCGCTTATAAGCACCTCTTCGCGGCGGTGTTTTATCTTTCTGAAGTGCATTTTGATTTGATTAGCAATTACACCTCTTTGGAAACGGAAAATGCTTGTCTTAATTTATCAAGAAGTTCTTTGTACTCGGAAATCATCTTTTCATGATTTGCCTCTATGTATTCAAAATCCAAATCTCTCGCGGCAATTTCAAGCTGTTTTGCGGTTTCGGAAAAGCTGTTTGCGCCTATGGAAAGAGATGTGCTTTTCAATGCGTGAACATTTACGCGGTAATCCTCAAAATTTTTGGCTTTCAGCGAATTATCAAGCTTATCAATACGCTCGGAATTTATAAAATCATGTATAATCTCAACATAAAAATTCGCGTCATTTATACAGTATTTCATTCCCGAAACGGTATCAAGAACATCTTTCAGCTTTTCCAGAATTTCACTGCTGTCAGCGGACGGCTGTACTATTGTCATATCCGAATTTTTCTTGAAGTCGGATATTACCAAATCGGGCGACAAATACCGCTCAATAAGATTTTCAAGCGCGGTTTCATGAATAGGCTTTGACAGATAATCGGTAAAGCCGATCTTAAAGTATTCTTTCTTTGCGGAGGACATGGCGTTTGCGGTGAGCATAATAACGGGGGTGTTGGAGTTTGGAGAGTTTTGCAACTGCTTCATTCGCCTGAACGTTTCAATGCCGTCCATATCGGGCATCATATGGTCAAGGAAAATAATGTCATACCGCTTTTCCTTTACCATTTCAAGGCACTTTTCCCCGCTGTCCGCCGTATCGACGCGCATCTGCGTGCGTTTCAGCAAACCTTGGAACACTTTTAAATTCATCTGCACGTCGTCTACCACAAGTATGCAGGCGTTCGGCGCATGGAATTTTTCACGGTACGGCGCACTGCTGTCGGTATGGTGATACCTTTCGTAGAAATTTCCGACCTTGCCTACATGCCTTACCGTCTGCGGTATCTCAACCGTAAACTCCGAGCCTTTTCCGGGCTCGCTTTTTACGACAATTTTGCCGTTCATTTGGTCTACAAGCTGTTTTGTAATGATAAGTCCTAGACCTGTGCCCTCAATTCCCCTGTTATGCACTTCATCTACGCGCTCGTAAGACTGAAACAGCTTTTGCTGGTTTTCCTTAGAAATGCCTACTCCCGTATCAATTACCGATACTATCAGGATATATTTTCCGTCCTCGCTTTCCCTGCCGTTTACTTTTAATATAACATATCCTTTTTGAGTGTACTTTACGGCATTAGTCAGCAGGTTTGTCACAATCTGCCTTATGCGTATTTCATCACCCACAAAATGCGCGGGCATATTCGGATCGTTTTCAACTCTTAAGTCAAGATTTCCCTCTCTTGCCCGCATTATAAGCATATTATAGCAATCGTTTATAAGCGAAAACAACTCGTATTCAACGGGAACAATCTCCATTTTTCCCGACTCAATCTTCGAGAAATCAAGTATATCGTTTATGATAGACAGCAGGCTTTTTCCCGCGCTCTGGATATTCGCGGCGTACTCTCTTATCTCCTCGTCAGTGCTTTCGCGGAGGATTATGGAATCCATACCGAGTATGCCGTTTATGGGTGTTCTTATTTCGTGGGACATATTAGCTAAGAACTTGCTTTTTGCCTTGTTTGCCTCCAAAGCCTGGCGTTTTGCTTCGTTGGACTCAATGGCAAGGTCGATAAGCTGTTTGTTTTGCTCGGAAATCAAGTCCATAATTATCCGCGCGATTAACAGCGACAGAAAGACTATCGCCATTGACAGGCAAAAATCGGGTATGAAATACTTGTCCTCTGCGGGATAACGGTTAGCCAGTCTGTTTGCCATTGCGATAAATATGCCCGCAACGCTTAAAAACCATGCGTTTTGCGTCAGCTTTTTACTGCAGAATACAACTGATGACAAAATGGGTATACAGAACACCGTCAGCGTGCTTGCAAACACATAGTGCGTTGCCGCGGAAACTATACAGATTGCCGTCTGAGTATACAAAACCATCTCGTTTTGCAGATTTACCTTGTGCGGATATTTTTTCATAATGAAAAACTCTGCGCCCACCGCAAGGAAATTCAGCGCCGACGGCACAACAAGAAAGCGCGGTATATATTCATATAACGGCTGGTCAATATGGTCCTGCACAAACAGTACAATAAATATCCCGAGTTCAAGGAGAAACACTGCCAATGCAATTATAAAGTTTATTCTGAACAGGCTTAAACGCCATTTTATATAATACTCGTTATCTGCGCCCGACGGCATAGAAATTACCTCCTGCCTATTTAACGTCCTAAAAGCCAAAAAGCTATACATCATTATTATAACACATTTTTCCCGTATTGTCAACGTTTTCATTTTCATATTTTTATCTAAAAGTACTTGACAAACAAAAGCGAGAATGCTATAATGTGTATATCGTATATATACGATTTTATCGAGGTGAATTATGGACATAATTTTAAGCAATACAACAGACAAGCCTATCTATCAGCAGATAATTGAGCAAATCGAGGCGCATATTCTGAGCGGAGAACTTGCAGAGGGAGAAGCTCTGCCGTCTATGCGCACGCTTGCAGGACAGCTGAGGATAAGCGTTATCACAACAAAACGCGCCTATGAAGAACTTGAAAGAAAAGGATTTATCGAAAATTTCACGGGAAAGGGGTGCTTTGTAAAAAAACAAAACAACGATTTTCTGCACGAGCAGATGCTACGCCAGACGGAAAAACTTCTGGCGGACGCCTGCGAAAAAGCAAAGATATGCGGGCTTACGCTTGAGGAAATGAAAGAAATACTTGAGATTTATTACGGAGGTAATACTGATGAATGATTATGAAAATGCAATTGAGATAAACGGCATTATAAAACAGTATGACGGGTTTAAACTTGACGGCATATCATTTGACCTGCCGAAAGGCGGCATACTTGGTTTTATCGGTCAAAACGGCGCGGGCAAAACAACAACGATAAAATCAATACTGAATATAACCGCGACGGACAGCGGAGAAATAAAAATTTTCGGGCTTGACAATATCAAGCATGAAAATGAAATCAAAAGGCATATTTCTGCGGTATTTGACGAGATACCGTTTCATGACAGCTTTACCGCAAATGCGATAAATACTGTAATGAAAGGTATGTACAGCGAATGGGACGAAAAACTGTACTTCTCGTATCTTGAAAAATTCGGGCTTCCGAGGAAAAAGAAGATAGGAAAATTATCTAAGGGAATGAAAATGAAGCTTCAAATCGCTTATGCCCTTTCGCACAACGCAAAACTGCTTATTATGGACGAAGCGACAACAGGACTTGATCCGATAGTAAGAAGCGAGATACTCGACATATTCCGCGAGTATCTGAAAGACGGAGAGAGAAGTATTCTTATGTCCTCGCATATCACGAGCGATATTGAAAAAATTGCTGACTGCGTTGCGTTTATAGACAAGGGAAAAATACTGCTTTCGGGATATAAGGACGATATTATTGAAAATCACGGTATGATAAAATGCTCTAAAGCTGATTTTCGGGAAATTGCCGAAGATGATTATATAAGCGCGAGGACAAACGATTTCGGCGCGGAAATTCTGGTATCGGACAGAGCAAAGGCAAAGCGAAAGTACAGCGGTGCTGTCATTGAAAAAGCGTCGCTCGAAGATATAATGCTGTTTTATGTGAACAGGGATAAAAAGGAGTGGACATAATGCGTTCATTTTTACGGCTTGTTTACCGTGATGTTTATATGTCAAAGAAAGCTCTGCTTATTTCGGCTTTTTCGTTTATTGCATTTTTTGTGTTGTCGATACTTATTGTCATAAGCTTTGACTATGGAAACATAAGGACAATACTTCTTGAAACCGTGCTTAAAGATTTGCCCCAAGCAGAAGAAATGCTCGGAATATATAAAGAAAACTTCGGATTTGTTCTGAAAATATATCCGATATTCTGCGCAGTATCCATGTCCATAGAGATAGCGCAGGTTTCAGTAAACGACGAAAAAACCGCATGGAAATATTTTTACCGCTCTGCGCCTGTCAGCTGTCGTAAAAAAGCGCTGGTGAAATTCTTTGAATTTTTTGTTTTTGACATACTGGGCTTTGTCATAAGTTACGTGTATTCGCTTGTTTTCTCGGCGGTTTCGGGGATAGAAATGACATATTCCGATATGGGAATGATACTGGCGGGAATTGCTCTGGGAACAGCCATGGCGGTACTTTTGTACATTTTTATACTTATATTTCATTCTTTGGACAAAGCGGGACTTATGCTTACAGCAACGTTTGCCGCGGTACTCATAGGCATAGAAATCTATTTTGCTTTTCACCCCATAAAAGACGTTTCCGATATGGGACCGTTTGAAGTACTGAAAAACGCTTTTGAAACTCTCGGTTTGTATTCGGTTTTGATAACTGCGGCGTTTTTGCTGGTTGGATTTATTATTACCGAAATGCTTTACAAAAGGAGGGAGAAATAATGAAAAGCTATCTTTTTAAAGAATTATTTCTGAACAAAAGCACGCTTTTTGTTCTGGCTTCGTTACAAGCGCTGAGTATTGCGGCGGTAGTTATGTGCGGGGTTTATTACGGAAATTCGGATATTGAGTTCAGCGAAACAGTTTGCGTTGTTTTACAGCTTATGAATTTTGCATTTGCGCATTGTTTCGGCTCAATGTTTAAAAACGACGAGAAACATTCGTGGACGGATTTTGCCTGTTCATCTCCGCAGACATTCAAAGGGCAGATACTTGCAAAATATGTTTATCTGTTTTCAATAAATTTAATCATTTTCATTTCGGGGATTATCATGTCACTGTTTATCCTTAAACTTAAAGCAAGTTCTTTTTCCGTTCTTTGCATATGTCTGTTTTTCGGGATATGCGTTATACTTGACGCGGTAAAACTTCCGTTTATATACCGTTTCGGATACAGCACAGGCTCAAAATGCGGGCTTATATCTTTTGGAGTTATAGTGTCTGCGGTGGTGGTTTATATTTTGTTCGGGGATATATCGTTTATAGACTTTAACGACATTTGGAGGAGCATACTTGACTTTGCGGATAGCAACGTAATAAGGCGCATTGTTGCCGTAATATGCACAGCCGGTGTTCCCTGCTATGCGGTATCGCTTCTTATATCTTTAAATGTGTACAAAAGAGGATTTGAAGTTCAGGACTGAAATCTCTTGCGAAAATTTTGCAAGTCTGATATATAAAAATTGCATAAAAATATTTATCAATGTTGAAAACATAAATTAAGAAAGCCGAAAATTCCGGTTTAATGTGAAAATTCTGTTGAATTAAATATACTTATGTGCTATAATAATTGCATAATTAGCTATATTATTATTTCAATTCAACGGAGGTCTTTTGTATGGGCGCGGCACAGGTTTTCGCCGTTATTATCTTTGTGGTTATGTTTTTGATGATTGTTCTTGATAAGATCGAACGTCAATATGTAACTTTAGGGTGCGGACTGCTTACAATAGTGGTGGTTTTCGCTGTTTGTATGCACAGCGGCGAAGTTATTCTTGACACACTTGCGTTTAAAGATTTCGCAACGGCACAATTCTGGTATCAGGTAACCGAAAGCGAAAGCAAGGGCATAAACTGGGCGACTATCATATTTATCGCGGGCATGATGGTTATGGTCGAGGGAATGGCTAAGGCGGGATTTTTCAGGTGGCTGTGTCTCAGGATTGCGTACCTTGTCAAATGCAAAACCATTCCGATTTTCATTACGTTTATGATTATGTCGGCGCTGCTTTCAATGTTTATCGACAGCATAACGGTAATTATGTTCCTTGCGGCGGTTACGATAGAACTTGCGCAGCTCTTAAAATTCAACCCCGTGCCTATGATATTATCCGAGATTTTCTGCGCTAATTTAGGCGGTTCAGCGACAATGTGTGGCGATCCGCCGAACATCATAGTAGGAACTTCTCTCGGATTTTCGTTCTTTGATTTCCTGTCAAACACGGGAATTGCCGCGGGCATTAGCCTTGTTTTCTGCGTGTTTTACTTTCTTCTTGTGTTCAGGAAAGACCTGATTTCAAAATCGGCTGACGGTGATGTTGATATGTCAAAACTGCCGAAACCGAAAGACGCCGTCAAAAGCAAAAAGGACTTTATAATAAGCAGTGTTATTTTCGGCATTGCGGTTATTCTGCTTGTAACTCACTCAATGACGCACCTCACCGTTGCGACAATAGGACTGTTTATAGCCTTAATTACGCTTATCACCGCGGGAAAGGGCGCGATTGAACTTATAAAGAAAGTTGACTACAAGACTATTTTGTTCTTTATAGGGCTGTTTATTGTAGTAAGCGGACTTGAGGAAACGGGAATACTTGTGTTTATAGCCGATTTTATCGGAAATATAAGCGGCGGAAACGCAATGATAATGACTGCTATTATACTGTGGATTTCGGCGCTTGCAAGCGCTTTTGTGGACAACATTCCGTTTGCGGCGACAATGGTCCCTGTTATACAAAGCCTTTCGGCGTCAACAGGCATGAACCTGACTACCCTTGCATGGTCGCTTTCCATAGGCACCGACATAGGCGGAAGCGCTACGCCTATCGGCGCGTCGGCAAATGTTGTCGGCACATCAGTCGCGGCTAAAAACGGCTATCCCATAGGCTGGGGCAAATACTGCGCAAAGCTTGCGCCCGCAACGCTTATTGTCCTCGCAATTTCAACCGTTTACTTATTTGTAAGATACCTGTAAAATCAAGGAGGTTACACAATGTCACAAATCATTATTTCTGTCGGACGTGAATTTGGCAGCGGCGGCAGAGTTATCGCCGAGGCGCTTGCGGAAAGATTTAACATTCCCGTATATGACCGTCATTTGATTACAAACATTGCTGAAAAAACGGGGCTTACTCACGAAGAGGTTGAAAAGTACAATGAAGCCCCGAAATCAAGGCTTATGTCAAGACGTGTAAGAGGTTTCAGCAATTCAATCGAGGACAATATTGCCGAAATGCAGTTTGAATTTATCGAGAAAAAAGCGGCAGAGGGAGAATCATTTGTCGTTGTCGGGCGGTGTTCGGAAACCAAGCTGAAGAAATACAAAGGTCTTGTTTCAATATTCGTTTTGGGCGATATGGACGCAAAGACCGAGCGTATTATGAATTTGTACAATTTGTCAAAGACCGAAGCAAAAGCGCTGATTGAAAAAAAGGACAGAAAGCGCAAAAGCTACCACAACTACCACACGGGACTTCACTGGGGCGATTCAAGACTGTACGACATTTCCATAAACAGCACAAGGCTTGGTATTGACGGGACGGTTGATTTTCTTGAACAATATATCAAGGCAAGAATTGAAAAGAACAACTGATTAACGGAGTTTGAAAGATGAATTACTGTTATGAATGCGGGACAAAGCTTGTGCCGAAAGAACTTGAGGGCGAGGGAATGATAGACTACTGTGAAAAATGCAAAGCTTTTCGCTTCCCTATTTTCAACACTGCAGTGAGTATGGTAGTTCAAAGTCCCGACAAGAGAAAAATTGTGCTTATAAAGCAATACGGGAGAGATAAGTATATCCTTGTGGCGGGGTATGTAAACAAGGGTGAATGCGCGGAGGAAACCGTTGCGCGCGAGGTTATGGAAGAACTTGGCGTTAAGGCAAGCGAGATACGGTTTAACAAAAGCGAATACTATGAACCGAGCAACACTCTTATGCTGAATTTCTCGTGCGTTGCCGAAACGGAAGAATTGAATATCGCGGAAAAGGAAGTTGACAGCGCGAAGTGGTTTACTATTGAAGAAGTCGAGCGTGAGATTTTTCAAGGAAGTCTGGCGCACAGATTTCTAAGCGAATTTTTGAGGAAAAACAGATGAACGAAGTTATAACGGGCAGGATTTACAGGCATTTTAAGGGCAATTACTATCTGTCTAACCTTGACAAAAAAGATTTTTTTGGTCGAGCCAAAAGATAACGTCTCAAACCTACGCTTGAGACGTTATCGCTGCCGGTCGCACCGGCTTGTTGAAGCGGTTGCTTTAAATTCGGAAACGGGCGAGGAAATGGTGGTTTACAGACAGCTTTACGGCGACGGCGGATTATGGGTAAGACCGCTGAAGATGTTTACAGAAGAAGTTGACAGGCAAAAATACCCCGACGCTGCACAGCGCTTCAGGTTTGAACTTGTGGAGACTGACGGCAGATAACCTTAGAGAACAACTTCCCAGTAATATTTCCTTTCGCAAACGGGAAAATCCGTAAGCACGCCATGTTCGGGATCATAAAAAACGCCGTCAGCATACAGCGACCAGTGCCAACAGCGCGGAGTTTCAAGGCTCAAAATTGCGCAGGACGGCAAATCCTCTTTGGTAAAGGCTTGCTTTCGGTTTGGGCAAAGCTTAAAGCCGTGTGCGGTAAGAACTTGGTGCATTTCTTTAAAGGTTGTTTCACGGTCGTTGTTCAGATATTTGCAGATGTTTTCCGGTGTCGTGTTCAAGAGCATGGCTAAAACTGCCTGACCGCACTGCAGGTCGGTTGGTTCGTGAATATAGTTTATAGGCATAACTACTGCTCCTTTATAATATAACCGCCTTTTTGATGACAACAAAAAGGCGGTTCGTTTTTATTTTATTCTCTGTCCTATAATGTCAATCATTTCTCCGACATTCTTCATTCCGCTCACTTCACGCATTGTAAAGCGCATTTTAAACGCTTTCTCAACCGCGGCAATAAGGCTTATATGCTCCAGACTGTCCCATGCTTCAATATCATTTGCGGTTGTGCTGTCGGAAAGTTCAATTTCCTCGTCGTCAAATACATCACGGAAAATCTCCGTCAATTTTTCTTTTATCTCTTCCCTGCTCAAAAAAATCACTCCTTATTCACCGAAATCACTTTGTTTTTATTTTCATAGCCCGCAACGTCAAGCTTCCAGACCGTACTTCCGTTGTCGTCCTCGATAAGCTGAAACCCGAAATCGCCGTACAAATCCTTTACCATTGAGTTTTTCTTTGTCGGATAATAATATCCGAAAATTTCGGTTATTCCTTTGGCTTTCGCCTTGCTTACAAGTTCATCAAGCATAGCAAATTCCATATCCCGCTTTAACACACGACAGCTCATTAGCCACAGCTCAATATCAAGCCTTGTGCCCTCAATCCTGCCTATCACAACCGACACAATGCCGTTGTCGCCGAATTTATCGCACAATCTCCCGCAAAGCCGTATGCAGTTTTGGTCTTTCGCACATTCTTCCATTTCGCTTTGGGTGTAGCGTTTAGTTGTGAGGTTAAACTGATTGCTTTTATTGGTAAGCTGGGTTATGCGCGGAATATGAATTTCATCAAAATCCTTTATCTGTGCTTTCATTTCAAGGCTCAGCAAAAACTCGTTATAGTCCGCGAACTTTTTCTCCAAAGACGCTCTTTCGGCATTCGCGCGGTACATTTCACTGCGCTTTGCGTCATCTTCGGAGAGAGTTGTCACCTCGAAAAAACCGAGCTTGTCGAGCGCTTTTATACATTCTTCGGGACTGTCAAAGTCC
Source organism: uncultured Clostridia bacterium (assembly GCA_947625455.1). Lineage (GTDB taxonomy): Bacteria > Bacillota > Clostridia > Oscillospirales > Ruminococcaceae > CAG-115. The sequence goes on from CANQOJ010000011.1 coordinate 16,805, forward strand.
ACAACTTCCGCTTCGGGGAGCTGTGCACGTACTATCTCGCGCTCTGCGGGGTTGTCGTCCACAAACACAATGCTCTCGGAAAGCAGATTTAGCTCCTTTGCCGTATCGGATAAGTTCAGCCATTTTTCGTCCCAGTTTGCCTTAATGCAAGCAAAGTCGTCCGGCTTTAATACGCCGTCGGGGTGTTCAAGACCGGAAATTGCGTTTTCATAGTCGTTTTTTGAGCATACCGTAAGCAAAACGCCGAGTTTTTTGTGCTCCTTGAAATACTCCTGGACAGCGCGGTACAACTGCCCCTCGCTTGTTTCACTGCCTATCTCAATCCCCGACTGACCGTCGTCGCCTATAACTCCGCCCCACAAAGTATTGTCAAGGTCAAGCGCCAAAACTTTCTTGTTTTTGCCCATTATTGAGCAAATGATTTTAGACAAGTTGAAAGCAAAATCGGGAATGGCGTCAATGTTCATGGCGTACTTGTACAAATGCCAGTAGCGCGGCTGCGACCATTTTTCAAGACCGTATGATGCCGAAACATAATTTATGTCGTTTATATAAAAATTCTTGTGAGACGCTGAATAGTCGTAAAATTTACAGTTTAGGCGCGTTATAAAATCAATCTTTCCGTATGGCACTCCCGCCTCGCGGTTTCCCAACAGCCTGTAAAACGGCAGTTCAAAATTATTCTGAATAACAGGGCAGGCGAATTTCTCCTCGATTGCCGTCCACATCTGTTCAAAACGCGCGTATTCCCTGTTAAGTTTACTGTCGGCAACTTCCCTGCTGTCGTGGATTTCGGGGAAATTTTCGATATTCCTGATTGTCGTGTGAATAAAGATGATTTCGGGCTTGAAGCGTTCAAGCTGTTCATTACCGAAAACCGCATCATTATAGTACTGCGCGTATTCTGACTCGTAAAATTCGGGAACAATACCGCGCTGTCTTAAAAACAGCTCGAGTATCTTCACTATATCGGAAGTTGTTGAGCCTCCCAAAACCGCAATTCTAAGCCTTACAGCGCCGTCCTCGCGCTCTTTTAATATACGCAGCAGTTTTTTCTTATCGCTCAAAATCTTAGTCCCGTCAAACGGCGGTGTGAGTTCTTTAAGCATAAATTCTCCCCGAAATTTTATTCAACCGTATTTTTGTTTTCAAGAAGCCGTTTAAGTCCGTTTCTGTTAGAGCCGACAGCGCTGAATGTGTCCATATTGAACAGCACGTCCGTTGCTCCCATTTTCTTTATGAAATCAACGATATTCACGTCGCAGTAAACGGTATCGCCGATAGTTTCACGCATATCGCAAACCCAGATTTCCTCGAACGAATTTGTGAGGTTTAAAAACAGTGCGTTGTCGTAGCTGTCGCCGACAATAACGAGCTTTCTGCCGTTTTTGCAGTCGGTTTTCACATAGTTTATCTGATTGTCCGCGCCGTATATCATATAAGTGGATTTATCGCTGAAATTAAACGACATTTCGCTCTTATATTTGTACTGCGGGGTATAAACCGAAACCGTGAAATTGTTCTTAGGCTTGTAAAATGTAAACGTATCGGGATGTTTGCGCATTGTCGCGTTTTCCTCGCTGTAACCGTAAAGCGAGCCTAAATATCCCTCGCGCTCAAACTTCTCGTACTCCGAAAGCGGCGCAAACTCCACTCCAGCAACTTTCGCAAATTCTTCAGCGGCGTAGTACGCGCCAAGCTGTGTCCAGTGGTGGTCAGTGCGGAAAAATATATCCTCATTCGTATGCTTAGAAAGCGCGGTATATGCGTCTACGGGCGTAACACCCACAAGGTTTTGGTTTATGTTTGCAATATTGTCATATTCGCTCGCCATTTTGCTCTTTAAGCTGTCGGGAAGATAATACGAGCCCGCTGTCGGCGCAACCATTGAATAAAACTTGACATCTCCGCCGACCTGCGCTTTTATGTTGCTGACCGTCTGCGCATAGTCCTTGCCGCCCTCTTTGCCCCCACCGAAGAGAACTATTCCGCGTCCTGTGTTGTTTAATACCAGAACGGTGCCTGACATTTCCCCGTCGTTGTCAGCTGTATTTCCGGAGCTTTGCTGAGCGGTGCTTGACGACATAACGGACTGACTGCTGTTTTCCGATGATGAATTGCTGTCCGTTGATGAATCGGGTTCGGCAGAAGAACTTTCGGGAGATGAACTGCTTTCATCTGACGGGCTGACAGCTGATGATGACGAATTGTTGTCGGGTGTATCATCTTCGGTCACGATATTGCACCCCGAAGCGCACACAACAGCCGTAAATGCTAAGATTGCTGAAAGGATTTTTTTGAGATTTGTTTTCATATAATGTTTTTCCCCTTTTTAATATATTTTACCCCCATGACAAAATAAGCCAAGAGAGGTTTATTCTTCAATATCAGGTAGCGGACCAACTATATCCACCCCGTCATCTGGCTTAAACCCAAGCTTATCACGAAATTCCGAAATGATAAGTTTCCACGTACTCCTCATAGGCACTGCGTCGTTATAATATTCCGAGAACTTTTCGGTGAACTCACCGCTAAAGTATGACTCAATCGTAAACTTCGGGCATTTCGCAAGTTCTCTTTGTTCTTCCTCCGAAACAGTCGGGCGCGGGGCGGTGTTTATAAACACTGTTATCCCCGTAAAAACCGCAAGTATGACGGCGATATTGAATATCAGCAGTCCGCGCGGCGTTTTCTTTTCGTTGTTGTTTTTATCTTTCATATTTAAAATCTCCAGTACAAGAATGCGTTTCGTGTTGAATCAACAAGCAGTATGCTACTGAATGCAAGCAGGCACGCGCAGATAAGTGTTCCGCTGACAGAAATGACAGCTTTTGCCGTATTGTTCTTCTCCGCAAGCTTTCCGAAAAAGTTCATCAGCGGGAATGTGCAGACCACCGCCGCAATAATCAAAAACGCATTTGACATCAATGACGCCTGCTCGAAATATCCGCTCCAGCCGTTGGGATTGAAAGGCGTGAGGTTTCTCAAAAACGTTCCGAGCTTGCCTATATCCTCAAAGTAGAATATCCCAAAGCCTATTATAATCACGAGTTTGCTGTAAATATGACGAATAACAAGCGGGATTTTGTTCATTCGCTTCTTGCCTATAAACGTTTCAAGAAGAATGAACAGTCCGTAGTATATGCCCCAGATTATATAATTCCAGTTTGCGCCGTGCCATATTCCCGTGCAAAGCCAGACAAGGAAAAGGCTTAGGTACTTATTTCTTTTGCCGAAAAATGTTATCGGCAGTAAATAATCTCTGAAGAAAGAACCGAGCGATATATGCCAGCGCTGCCAGAACTCCGTTATATCCTTGCAGAGATAAGGGTGGTTGAAGTTTTCGTTGAAGTGAAAACCGAATATTCTGCCCAAGCCTATCGCAATATCCGAATATCCCGAAAAATCAAAGTAGATGTACAGCGAATAAAGTATAACGCCGTACCATGAACCCGAAATCGTAAGCACGTCAACTGACGAGCCGAGGAAATCCTCGACAATTCTGTAAAGCTGGTCGGCGAGGATTACTTTTTTCGATAAACCTACAACAAACCTTGTAAGACCAACGCTAAAATCGTTAAGTGTTGTCTTTCTGCTGTCAATCTCCGCCGCTATCGTTTCATATCTGACGATAGGTCCTGCGATAAGCTGCGGGAACAGGCAGACGTACAGCAGGAGCTTGAAGAAGTTTTTCTGCGGTTCAATCTTTCCCCAGTAGCAGTCGACGATATACGAAATGACCTGGAAAGTATAAAAGCTTATTCCCGCCATTATGACAATATCGGGCACAGGGAGGTCGGCGGAAAATATGGCGTTAATATTCCGCATTATAAAACCGCTGTACTTGAAAACGCCGATCATTCCTATATTAAATATCAAGCCGCCTATAAGGCAAAGTTTCTGATATTTCTCTTTTTTAAACGCGCCTATGCCTACGCCAACAAAATAGTTTACAACAGCCGACAAAATCAGGAAAACAATCCTTGTCGGCTCACCCCAGGCGTAGAACGCCAGCGACAATATGATAAGCACCGCGTTTTTGACCTGAATAGGTCTTGCAATCAGATATACCACAAGGCAAATCGGCAAAAACAGATACAAAAAAATAAGGCTTGAAAAAATCATATATAATCCCCAAAACAATGAATATTATTCTATATTATTACATTTTTTTACAAAATAATTTACCAAACATACACTATATTTATATCACTTTTTTCAACACTTGTCAAGTATTTTTTGTCCGTTTTAAGGAAAATGTAAGAAATTAGAGCAAAACAGACAAACAGCGTTATGGAAGTGTAGAGTTGAAGTCAAGCCAACTATAAACAGGAAATGTTGCCCTAACCTCAGGGTAGCAACCGCGCTTCTCCACCCAAACCACGCCCGTGCGCTCCGGGGTGCAGCCACGGCTTTGGCGAAGCGGAGAAGTTGTCCGAATAGGCAAAACGCGCTATCCGCTTCGCCAAAGCCACGCGCAACGCGCGTCAAATTCGCTATGCGAATTTGAGTGGCTGCACCCCGGAGCCTCGGACGTGGTTTAACAGGAAAAGCGCGTTTGTTTCCCCGCAGTGCAAACAACGTTTCCTTGGTTAATGTTGTTTTAACTACAACTCTTACTTCTTATTTTATTTCATAAGTTTAAACAACATCTTCTTGTCCGATATTTTAACCGTTTTGTTTAGATGTTCCAAAACGCGCTCAAAGGATTTTTGCGGTTCTTCACTGTACGCGTCCGATATGTAGTTTTCCCCGAACATCTCTTCGGGAGTTGTGTATTCGGCAACGCCCCAGCCGTATGTCCTGCCGTTTTTGTCCGTCATATAAACAAAATCCGCCGTGTTTACATACGTCTGCATCTGCAGGCGGGTGATAATCGTCTCAAAGCCCGTGTTTGCGCCCTTTTTGTAGTTGAGCGCGCTTTTTATCTGCTTTGAGATTATCTTCCCGTTTTTGTAAATCATGTCATAAACGTCCTTGTCCTTTCTTGAAACAAGTCCGTCCTCAAATCTTGCGTCAAAATCATACCCGTCACGGCGGTAATTCGCAAGCACGGGAAACCACTCACGGCTTACAAACCCCGCTTTCCCCGCGAAAAATTTCCCGTAAACACAACGCCCGTCTTTTGCAATAGGTCCTTTCCATTCCCAAGGACCGTCTTTGTCAGGCGCAAACCACAAATCCCCGGGACAGTTTTCCTCAACCGAAAACCCCTCAATGCTGTTTGCAAAAAACGGAAGAAAACCGATTTCCTCCACAAGCTTTATTATATCCTCTTTGCTTTTAAGCTTTCTGAATTTCATAAAACGCTCCTTTCTTAAACACCACAATCTGCAATTATTATACATTTATTCGCCAAAAATTTCAAGTGATTTATAAAGTTTTCAAGTGAAAAATTTTAAAAAACCTCTTGACAAATTGATGTTGTTTGACTATAATGTAATTATACAATAAGTACACTTAATGACAAAGGAGGAGTTTTGTGGAAATAATCATAAGCAACAACACAAATAAGCCGATATATGAGCAGATAACCTCGCAGATAAAGGCTATGATAATGAGCGGGGAATTAAAGACAGGCGACGCAATACCGTCAATGCGCGCGCTTGCGAAGTCCATACACGTAAGCGTTATCACCGTCCAGAAAGCGTATGAAGATTTACAGCGCGACGGGTTTATAGAAACAACTGTCGGCAGAGGCAGTTTTGTTTCCGCGCGGAATAAGGACTTTTATCAGGAAGAACAACAGCGCAGGGCTGAAGAACATTTGCAGGAAGCCGTCGATATAGGCAAAGCAAGCGGGATTACGCTTGAAAAGCTTGTTGAACTTCTGAGAATGTTTTACCAAGAGGAGGAGTAATTATGGAGAACATATTGCAGGTTGAAAATCTGTCAAAGCATTACAGCGGATTTAATCTTGAGGGCGTTTCGTTTTCCGTGCCAAAAGGCACGATTATGGGGCTTATCGGCGAAAACGGTGCGGGAAAAAGCACGACCATCAAAACAATTCTCGGTCTTGTGAAAAAGGACAGCGGAAAAGTTTCTTTTTGGGGAAAAGAGTTGTCATATTCAAAACAATTTAAAGAGGATATAGGCGTTGTGTTTGACGATATAAATTTTTACGAAACGCTTACTCCCGAAAAGGCAGGCAAAATCTCCGCTATGGCTTATAAACAGTGGGATAAAGAGTTGTATGGAAATTATCTCAAGCGCTTTGGACTTGCCGAAAATAAGGAGATAAAAACCCTGTCAAAGGGAATGAAAACAAAGCTGTGTATTGCTGTTGCGCTTTCGCACAAGCCGAAACTGCTTATTCTTGACGAAGCGACAAGCGGACTTGATCCTGTTATGCGTGATGATATTCTTGACGTTTTTCTTGATTTTGTTCAGGACGAAGAACATTCTGTCATAATGTCGTCGCATATTACCGCAGATTTGGAGAAGATTGCGGACTATATAACATTTATCCACAAAGGCAAAGTTATTTTGAGCAAAAGCAAGGACGACCTGCGCTATAAATACGGCATAATCCGCTGCGGTGAAAAGCTTTTCAGTCAGATTGACAAAGAGGAGATGCTTGCTTTCCGCAAAGAGGACTATCAATACAGCGTGCTTGTGGCGGACAAGGAAAAAGCAGGCAGAAAATACAAAAACGCTGTTGTTGATTCGGCAAGCGTAGACGAAATAATGCTGTTGTATGTAAAAGGAGGGCAAGCGAAATGAGAAGCATGGTTTTAAAGGATTTGTACAATATTTCGCGGAATGTAAGGTCAATTGCATTTGTGCTGGTTGTGCTTATGTGCCTGATACCGACAACGGGTATGGGAGGATATACGTTTATAAGCGCAATAATGTGCAGCATGACCATAATAACGACGTTTTCATTTGACGACAGCTCAAAATGGACGCGATATGCACTGATAATGCCTATAACCAAAAAAGAACTTGTCACGGGAAAATTTATAGTGCTTTCAATATTCTGCCTTGTCGGAAGTGTTTTCGGGCTGGCTATATCGGCGCTGGGAGGGATATTGCTGAAAAGCGCAGAATTTGATGTTAAAACGCTGTTGTTTACGGCAATGTCGGCGTTTTTGATTGCCATTTCGGCAGGCGCGCTGTCGATACCTCTGGTATTCAAATTCGGTGCGGAAAAAGGGAGAATATTGCTGATAGTATCGTTTGCTGTACCTGTTGCCTTATGCTTTGGGGTATACAAGCTTTTAGAATTTTCGGGAATTGCAATAACAGACGGTTTGATTTTATGCACGCCGATTTTGGTGTTCATATGGTGCTTTATAATGTACAGGATAAGCTGCAGTGTTTTTGAAAAGCAGGAGTGTTAGAGGCTGGAGTTAAACCAACTTTAACCAAGAAAACGTTGTTTGTACCGCGGGGAAACAAACGCGCTTTTCCTGTTAAACCATGTCCGAAGCTCCGGGGTGCAGCCACGGCTTTGGCGAAGCGGAAAGGTTGTCCGAATAGGCGATATGCGCTTCCCGCTTCGCCAAAGCCACGCGCAACGCGCGTCAAATTCGCTGCGCGAATTTGAGTGGCTGCACCCCGGAGCGCACGGGCGTGGTTTGAAAGAAAAAGCACGTTTGCTTCCTTGCGGTGCAAACAACTTTTCCTTTTCAAAGCACGTTCAATCCCAACTCTAACCTCTAAAAAGGCTTCCGTTTTGGAAGTCCTTTTATTATTTTTTTCTTAAGATTTTCTTACATTTTTCTGATGTTTCTCTTACATTTTCCTAAAGGTTTTCTTACATTTGAAAATTCCTATTGAATATTTTGTACACTTAATTTATAATCGTTAATGGCAAATTTCATACAACAAATTTCAAAAAGGGGAAAATCAAATGAAGAAAAATATTGCTGTAATTTTTGGGGGAACGTCATCAGAATACAGTGTTTCGCTGCAGTCAGCGGCGTCAGTTCTCGAAAATTTTCCGAAACAGTACAATGCCGTGCCGATTTGGATAACAAAAGACGGCGAATGGTTTCGCTTTGGGGGAAGTATTGACAATATCCGCGCGGACAAGCTTGACGGCAACTGCGAAAAAGCCGTTATCTCTCCCGACAGAATGTCAAAATGCCTGATAACAAAAACGGAACAAATACCGATAAACGCTTGC
>CANQOJ010000012.1 GCA_947625455.1 uncultured Clostridia bacterium
GTCAAACCAAGTATAAACAGGAAAAGTTGTTTGTACCGCAAGGCAACAAACGCGCTTCTCCCTCCAAACCACGTCCGAGCGCTCCGGGGTGCAGCCACGGCTTTGGCGAAGCGGAGAAGTTGTTCGAATAGGCGAAACGTTGCTTCCGCTTCGCCAAAGCCACGCGCGGCGCGCGGCAAATTCGCGTAGCGAATTTGAGTGGCTGCACCCCGGAGCGCGCAGGACCGGACGCGCATTGATAAGGAAAGGAAGTTTTGACCTCAATAGTAACATGGTTTTTATACAGTCTGGCGTAGGCAACCGTAATGGTTGCCTACGTTGTTTTAGTTTAAAAACAATCTAAATAATCCGCGAAGCGGATACCTTAACTGACTACAGCGTTATCCGCCGTAAGGCGGATAATGCGTCCACTGTCCACTGTATACTGCATCCGTCTGCCCATTTAATGCAAGGTTCAATAGCTGCGGAAGTTTCTGCGGATTACAAGCGAAGCATGGGATATCAAGCGAAGCGAGCTTTTTTGCCGTGCTTTCGTCATAATACGGTTTCCCTCCGTCAGCAAGCGCAAGCAGGCTTATCACCGTAACTCCCGACGCTTTCATCTCCTCCATTCGCCGTATCAGACCTGCCCTGTTTCCGCCCTCGCAAAGGTCTGAAACAAGAAAGAACAGCGTCTTGCGCGGGTTTTCGATAAACTGCTGACAATAAGCGACGGACTTGTTTATATCCGTACCGCCTCCAAGCTGAAATCCGTAAAGCAAATCAACAGGATCTTCGCATTTGTCCGTAAGGTCAACTACCTCCGTGTCAAACGCGACAATGTGCGTTTTCAATGCCGACATACTCGCAAGAATACAGCTGATTACCGAGGAATATATGACCGACTCGCCCATTGAACCGCTCTGGTCAACGTCAAGAATTACCGTCCATTTGTTAGCTGCCGAAACTGACGTGCGCTCAAAGAAATAGAAGTGTTCGGGAACTATCGTTTTGAGTTTTGGCGAATAGTGCTTCAGGTTTCTTCTTATCGTCATTTTATAGTCAAGCGCGGAAGCAGAGGGTATCGGAGAATGTTGGCGCTTATTTACCGCGGCGGTCACGGCGCGCCTTATGTCCTGCTCTAAAAGCTTGTTTATATCGTCAACTATTTTTCTGATAAACGCTCTTACGCTGTCTTTTGAGCGCTTTGGAATCATGTCCTTAAGTGTCAGAATGGCAGTTGCAAGCGAAATGTCGGGCTCGGTGTTTTCCAGGATTTCGGGTTCAAATATCAGCTGTTTAAGTCCGCACCTTGTCATTGCGTCGTTTTGAATTATCTTCACAAGGTCTTTGTCAAACAGCGTCCTCACATCGCCCAGCCACCGCGAAATCTGCGGGTTTGACGGACCTTTTCCCCCGCTGTCCGAAAATCCGCCGTTTTTGTTGTAGATAGAAGCGAGAGCGTTATCCATAAGAAGCTGTTCTTCCGAAAGCGCGGGCATGTTCATATCGGAAAACCTTTTGCTGCTGTCCTGCCCTAAAATCAAGCGCCAGCGCTGCATTTGTTCGCATTTATCCATAATTCACCTACAAGTCAAAATCAAAGTCCGAAAGTCCGTCAATCATTTCCTTAGCCGCTTCGTCAAGCTCGGCGTTTAAAACCTCGCTTACCTGTGCGCCGTTTAAACCCCAAATCTCGCCGAGATTTTCAGCTATGCTGTCCTTTTCATTCGCCGAAAAATCAGCAAACGCCCTGCGCAAAAATACCAGCGCGCGTTTAAATTCCTCTTCGTCAAGGGAGTTTATATACTCGTCAAGGCTTTCCCACAGCGACAGCCTTGCAATCAGCCCATAGCGGTTTTTAAGCGTCAATCCCTCAAACCACCCCGCGCCTAAATCTGCGGGAACGCCCTTTGACAATCTCCTTGACACTTCGGTTTTAAGTTCGTCGTTTGTCATTTTGTTGCGCTCGAGGAGAATTGCCGTGCATAATCCAGAAAGCTTTGTGTTAAGGTCGTCGCGTGAAGAAACCTCTTTTAACGCCGTTATCCACTTTTCCGTTTCAAGAAACCCCTGTGCAAGTTCGACCGAGTTCAGCATATCAATAGCCTCCGCTATCGCCTTAGAAGCGTCGTCGTTGCACACGCACGCCGAACCCATGATAAGGCAGGCGCGGTAGTAAAGCTGTTTCAAGATAGGCTCAACAGCCGAACAGTCCGCTTTTCGTATATCGCCGTAGCTTATGACATTTGACAGGCTGAACGCTGTTCTTGCGAGTTCTTCAAACGACACCGCGTCAACTGCCGCCGCCTGAAGCGCGCTTACCGCATAGCTTATCGCTGTCGGCAGACCGCAGCAGAATGCGTCGTCGACCGCCTTGGCTATGACCGGCATTTCCTGCGCTTGTTCAACGGTTTCCTTTATCTGAAATGACGCGGCAAGTTCAACCGTATCTCCTTTCAGCGCCGATTCAACCAAAACTATCTCCGATTCGGGCGTCCAGCACAAATTCCATGCTTCTACCCATGTTGCGTTCGTTTGGGTGTTGCCGATAAGCTGTGCAAAATTCATTCCGAGAACGCGCAGTTTATGCAGGAAAAACGAGCGGTTAAGGTCAAGAAACGCCGATTTCTCAGTGCTTGCCCGCAAATTCTCCCGCAAGTCAAGTCTTAATTCCTGCGAAGTCACCGAGCGGTATTTTTCGAGTTTCAGTTCTTTAAGCAGGCGGTAGAAATCGTCCTGAATACTCGTTCTTGAAACGCCGTCGGGAAGTTCGCCTATTTTTGTTCCTATCTCCGTATCCGCACAGGCAACGCTTATCGCCGCAAAACTGCCCTCTCCTATGCAGGTTTGAGCCGCGTCTCTTAAATCACGCAGAGTAGGGATATTCCCTCCGCGCATTTTCGCCAGTGAACAAGCAAGGCGCATTGCTTCAATAACCTGTGCAGATGAAGCGGCGTTTCCGTTTTCGCGCATTTTCTCCGCAATTTTAGACAGGTAAGCGTTAGCGTGATACAGCCTGTCGCCTTTTTGCAAGCCGTCCTTTATAAGTTCGTAATATGCGGGAGCGTTATTTCCCGCGCCGTATCCCGAACGTGTTGAAAGCCTGTAATATGAATACGGCATAAGTGTGTGCAATGACGGTATTTCGGGAAATTCGGGAAGTTCTTCTTCTGTTTCCCATGACTTCAAACCCTCAACATGATACGCGCCCGTTACCGCAACTATCTTTTCGGGCGAAATCCCGCTTTTCACCGCGCTTCTCAACACGCTTCGCATATGTATTTCGCGCATAGCCGTTTCTTCAGCGTCAAACCCGTCCTTTTCCGAAAATGCGCGTATATTTTCTCCGAAAAGGTTTGCACCCTCGCGGTAAGCCTCGTAATTTTCGCAGTGTTCAAGCGTTCTTTCCCAGAATGTTTCGTGAGAGCCGTCAATGCTTTTTTCGGAAATCAGTTCATAAACATCGGGCCTCTGTTCATCTTCATCAATTTCGTCAGCTTGCTCGGCTTGCCTTATTTTCATATCCGACAGCGCAAGAAACGTTTTTGAGGGAATGTCCATAAATTGCAGTCTGACGTTATTTTCATAACACCAGAGTATAGCCTGATATTCGGGCGAATATTCCGCAAACGGGTAGAGGACAGTCCTCACGGGTACTGTCTGGGTGTACGCCAAAATTGCAAACGGAGGTTTTGTTTCATTCCTCACTATATCCTGCACGGTATCCTCAAAATCGTTCGGCGCTTCAATTATGACCAATTCCGGTTTTATCCCGTCAAGATATTGCCGAAGATAAAATGCGCCCGCGGGGGATAAGTGCCGTATGCCGAAAAAGTTTATCATTCGTTCAGCTCCCTGCAGGCATTATAAAGCCCGCTCCATGCCATTCCGCGCTTTTTCATGATGTTTTCGAGATATTCTTTCCAGGCTACGCCGTCCTTGTCGTCGTCCTTTACGACAGCGCCCTGAAGCCCCGCGGCTATATCCTCGTCGGAAATTTCGCCGTTTCCGAAACTTCCCGCAAGCGCCATGCTGTTGCAGAGAAGCGAGATAGCCTCGGCGGTTGAAAGCACGCCCGCCGTGGTTTTCAGCTTTTGCTTTTTGTCAAGGGTTTCGCCTTTTCTTAGTTCACGGAATATGGTGCATATCTTTTCGATAACCTCGTCTTTCGGAAGCGCGGCGTTCAAATCAAGATTTTCCGACAGCTGTTCAACTCTTGTCTTTACAATGTTCATTTCCTCTTCAAGCGTTTCGGGCGCTGGCAACACCACAATGTTGAAACGCCTTTTGAGCGCGGCGGACATATCGTTTACGCCCTTGTCGCGGGTGTTTGCGGTGGCGATTATTGAAAATCCCTTTTTCGCGGGAACTTCAAGCGACAATTCGGGAACGCTTATCCGCTTTTCCGAAAGCAGCGAAATCAGCGTATCCTGAACTTCGGACGCACACCTTGAAATCTCCTCAACTCTTGCGATTGCACCGTCCTCCATTGCCGTAAAAACGGGGCTTTTGAGCATTGCTTCCTCGGACGGGCCGTTTGCAATAAGCATGGCGTAATTCCACGAGTAGCGTATCTGTTCCTCGGTAGTGCCTGCCGTGCCTTGTATAACGCGGGAGGAGTTGCCGTTTATAGCCGCCGTCAGATGTTCGGAAAGCCAGCTTTTAGCCGTTCCCGGTTCGCCTATGAGAAGTAACGCGCGGTCGGTTACAAGCGTTGCAATCGCTATTTCAACTAATCTTTCGTGACCTATATATTTAGGCGTAATAACGGTTTTCCCAACTTTTCCTCCGCATATGTATGTTTTAACAGAACGCGGCGACATTCTCCAACCCTCGGGAATGGGATCTTTCTCCGCTTTGATAAGCGCGTTCAATTCTTCTTCAAAAAGCTGTTCGGCGGGAAGCCTTAATATTGAATTGTCCATAATTTTCTCCTTTAAATTGACTAAAAATTTAAGTCTACTTACAGACTGCCGAGAAAGCCCCAGATACGAGGAAGCGTTACTGCAACTAGCCTTTGTGGCTGTACGCATTATCCGCTTCGCGGAAAACGCTGTTACGCTGATGAAGTAGATGGGGCTTTATCGACAGTCTGTGTCAATGTTGGGGCGCCCAGTAGTGGTATATATCGTCCCTTAAATCCTCTAAATCAATGTTCAGCGTTATATTGTTAGCCTTGGCATAGTTTTCAAGGTTGTCAACTTCCCTGCAAAGGTATTCATAATCGCTCGGCACCCAGCGAAGGAATTTAAACGCTTCTCTGTAATTGTCCTTGAACTTCGTGTGGTTTTTCTTGTAATATTCAAAAACAAGCCCCTCGATATTTGTAAAGCCCATGCCTTTCAGAATTAAAAGATAGTTTAAAGCGTCGTTGTCATCAACTACCCGCTTGAAGAAAAACTGTTTTAATTTTTCGCGCATTTCTTCGTCATTCTTGTCATACAACTCGCTCGCAAAATATTCCGGCATATACCAGTCACAGCTTAAAAACATATCGAACCATTTTTCCTTTACGGGCTGACGAATGGGAACAGTATAGGTTTCGCAAACTTCGGAAACGGTTGTGTTGGTGTCATACACCTTAAACTGAATGTAATACTTCCCGTCAATGCACGTTATGTGTTTAACGCAGGACATCGCGGCAGTGTAGAATACGCTCTTGTTGGTTTGCTTCTGGGCGCGCTCTTTTGCTTCGAGGATTTTCTTCTTGAAATAGTCGGTGCAGTCGTCAGTGCCTAAAATATGCGCGAAAAATGCGCTTTCTTCAAACTGCACGGGATATTTCTTCTCAAACTCCAGCGCAAGCGCGCACATATCGGGGTCGCCCGTTGTTGCAACAGTTACCGTAAGTGCGGTGTTTATCATCTCTCTTATATCTGCTTCTTCGGGCGCGGCGGCTTTTCTTAAAAATTCAACAACTTCCTTGCCGAGTTTCCCTTGAAACGCGAAATAATCAATGTCCACAAGTCCTAAGCCGTTCATTTTGTAACTCCCGCCGTCGTTGTTGTCGAAAAGCCTGTTGCCGATTTTCGCGGCTAACCTGCACGCCCAAGGGGTGCGGCTGTATGCTAAATGTCCGAGCGTTTCCTGCGGTTTTTTCTTCTCCATTTCTTCAAAGAACTCTTTTGCCTTGCCGCAGTCCAGCTTTGCAAGAGTATTGAGCGCCTCGGTCTTTATCGCGCCTTTTTCGGTTTTTGTGAGTTCAATAAGCTTTTCGGCGTTTGTTACGTCATGTCTTAACGCTCGTATAAGCATTCTTTTCGCGTCCTTTTCGGAAAGCGGAATGTTTTCAAGATAGAAGTCGTTTTCATCTGCTCCCCCAAACTCGTCAATAAGCAAAATACGCCTTATGGTTTCCCTTTTGCCCTTGGGATTAAATCCCCTTTTAAGCAGCGGGAGCATACTCTTTCCCATACCCTTGACTATCGGGTATACAAGATTTGACTGCTCGCCGTAAGACGCGCCGAGGCACTCCACAAGCGCGGGCTTTACACGGTAGTCCTCAAACAGCTCCAAATGTTCCTCCTGCGCCTTACGGATAATGTCATACTGCCCGCCGCCCGAACCTGTAAGGGCGTTTATAAGCCTTGACAATACGGAATACGGCGCGTTTACTACCTTTGTGTTAAAGTCCATGCAGTCAAGTTCTTTCATATCTCCCGCGACATTTTCACCCGCAAGCGCGGTTATTACCGAATCCGTAAGCGTTATAGCGTCAAGCAGTGTACCCGCAGTATCCCCGCATTCACCCGAAACAAGACTGCTCGTAAGTTCGTAGATTTTCCCGAAAACGGGAGATGCGCTTTTAAGTTGAGCAAAAGTTTCAACGGCTTTTTTCAGTCTGAAATTTTCCGAAATAAGATTAGTTCCCGCGACAGCCGTTGAACGAAGCTGTGCGCGAAGTTCGGTGATAGGCGTTATATCCATAAATTACCTCCGTTAATAAAGCAGTCTTACGACAGTGTTTTCGCTGTCGGGAATAATGCAAAGCGGGTGAGCGCAAATCCTGCCCTCGGCAGAGTTGAAGTGAAATCCGCAGAGCATTACTCCGTTTTCGAGAAGTTTCCTGTAGGGAAGCATTGAAAGCCTTTCGGTCGTTTCTTCGCTGCCGTAGAAATCCTTAAGTTCAATCATATCGCCGCCTTTTGATTTAAGAACGGTTTTATCGCCGATTTTGCCTATTTTTGAAAATGCCGTAAGTTTGTAGATTATAGGGCTTGTCATGGCGTTTTGCAGGTAGTTTTTAATGCTCTTCATCTCTGATTTTACGGAGCTTATTGCATATGACCGCAGTTTATCGAAATCATAGACCGTAACATCATTAAATTCCGCGTTATCCCAGCGCACTCTTACATTTCCCTCGCCCGGATAAACCGCCATAACGGGAACATCAACCGCGCTGAAAACCGAATCGTCTGCCTTTATGCGCTTGAGCAGTTTCAGCGGTCGGAAATTTTTGGTGAGGTAGATTTTACCGCTGTTCAGTTCAACCCATATTCCGCTTTCGATATACTCTTGTCTTGCTTCGTCAAAAGTCACCGAAAACGAAAGCTGAATCATTCTCGCATTGTTCACAACTTTTCCTATGCTTTCAAGTTCGGTTAATTTCCAGTTTCCGCCGAGTTCTTCATACAGCACCGTATCATCAAGCGCGGGATCGTCGTTTTCTATCTTATCGGCAATATACTTGCGTGATTTCTTAATAAGCGAGTTTAATTTTTCGAGGGTGTCAATGGCGTTGTCGTAATGTATTTCAAGATTGTCTTTCTGATACTCTGTTATCTCAATGATAAGGCGGTTGAACAGGCGCTGTATTCCGATAAGATAATAGTCGCCGAATTGTTTTGACAACTCCTGATAATTGCTAAGCGCAACGCCGCCCATTGTTCCCAGACCTGCCGAAATAAGTTCCTTTACCGCCTTTTCGCACAGTTCAAGACCATCAAGCTGTTTTTTGAACTTTTTCTTCTTTGCTGAACTTGCGGTTTTCTTTGCGGAAGATTTCTTCTTCTCGGCTTGTTCGGATGTTTCGGGGGTTTCTTCGGTTTTGCCGTTATCGTTTTGCTTTTCGGATTTTGCTTTCAGTTTAGCGCGTTTTGAGAGAATATCTTCGGGGATTTCACAGATTTCAAACGTCTTGTCCGACATCATCTCGTACATAAGCGCAAGCGAGTGTTTGCAGGGAAACTGCCTGCTGGGGCATGAACAGCGGTATACGGGGTGATTTTCGTCAATGTAGTCGGCGGAAGTGATATAAGGGTTTTTCCCGCTTCCCTTACATTCGCCCATGAAAAAGCTGTCGTCCGCAGAGCGGTACAGCTTTATAAATCCTCCGCCGGAGGAGATTTTCTTGCCGTTTGCCGCCGCCGCGGAATTTGGCGCAAGCGACAAAATGAGTTGCTCGGTGATATTTTTCATTTCAAACTCTCCTTTAGGTTGACATGTTAAATTTATTATAGCATATTAGCACTTAAAAGTCCAGACATTTTTTGTTCTTAAACAACTATTTTTGAAAAAGTTTAATGTCAAAAACGGTCAAAAATTTTTTTCAAAAAGCACTTGAAAAAATTTTTAAGTTGTGATAAAATATCTAAGTAAATGATGATACGGTTTGAAAAGTTGTTAGCTGAGTAGAAGCAAAAGGGAATCCGGTTTGAATCCGGAACAACCGCCATTACTGTATTTGACGAGATGAGGGCATAAAACCATTGGAAGTTCTTTCTGAGAAGGTATGCTCTTTGCGGCTGTATGCCGCCGGTCATAAGTCAGGATACCTGCCGTATCTTTTTTGGTTAAACACAGCTTTGGTGAGAAGAGTGCAGCCGATTTAATGCCTTAATGGTTTTTGGCGCACTCTTTATTTTTGTGCGCCGAAAGTTAGTTCAAACTGTATATAAAGAAAAATCTCAGACTGTTGAGAAAGCCCCAGATGCTCGCATTGAGCGCGCATTATCCGCCTGTGGCGGAAAACGCGGGGCGCTCAACGCTGAAGCTGTGATGCAACTAGCCTTTGTGGCTGTTGCATTACAGCTGACGACGCAGATGGGGTTTTATCGACAGTCTGAGATTGTTTGGTTATTAAATTAGTTGTACTCTTTTAACCTTTGTTGGTTAAAAGAGTTTTTTATTGTAAAGGAGGGATCGAATGTCAACAGAGGATAAGAAGTCTTTGGCGGTAGGACTGTTGAGGGAGAAATTTGACGAGCTTGGACGGCTGCCGAAAAAAGAGGACTTTGATGATGTTACAAGATCCCGTATAAAGGCATATCTCGGACCGTGGCCGCGCGCGCTTGAAGCGGCAGGTCTTAAAGAGCCGAAATCAACTTCTCCCAAAAAGAAAAAGCGCAGAAATTCGGGCAAGAAAAAGTTTTTAAACAAGGAGAGTTGAAAATGAAAACAATAACGCGGTTTATAGCCGTAATGCTTTCGGTGTTTGTAATGCTGTCGGTTATTCCGGGAATTACATTCGCCGATGATTTGGAAACCGTTGTGATCTCGACTTTTGAGGAATTGCAAACCTTTGCAGATGACGTAAACAACGGCAATACCTACGAGGGAATAACAGTAAAACTTAACGCAAACATTTCCGCAGAGGACGTTGAATGGACGCCTATAGGCACTTCAAAAACCCCGTTCAGCGGTACATTTGACGGAGATTATCACACTGTGATAATAAACATTACTTCGGGAAGTTATGCAGGACTTTTCGGCTATGTAAACAAAGGCACGGTTAAAAATCTTATCGTTGACGGAGAAATAACGGCAGGCAGCAATACAGCTGGCGTTGTCGGCTATCTCAACGCGGGAACAGTCGAAAACTGCGCGAATAAGGCAACGGTTTCGGGCGGCAGCGGCGTAGGCGGCGTAGTCGGTTACGGCGGCGGTGCTTTTACCGTTACGGGCTGTTTTAACGAGGGCAATATAACGGCAACAACGGGATATATCGGCGGAGTTGTAGGAAATGCATACGGCAAGGGACATGTCAAAAACTGCTATAATCTCGGCACTGTTACAGGTCCTGCAACTGTCGGCGGTGTTGGCGGTGGTCATAAAAGAGGAAATACTTCTTTTGAAAACTGCTTTAACGCAGGCAAAGTTGTTGACACATCAGACTCTTACAGCAACAATTTCGGTGCTGTTGTCGGCTGTACGCAGGGCGAAGTAAAAAACTGCTATTGCCTTAAAGGTTCTGTAAATGTCAATGATTATGAATATACCGAGATTGAGGACGCGGCGAAAATTGACGTTACAAAACTCGGAGATGCGTTTATTAGCGGCACATCATACCCCGTCCTTAACTGGGAAAGCAAAATCAGCACTGACGGTTTTGTAAAGCCGAAATATGCCGAAAAAACCGAGCTTGCCGCAAAACTTTCGGAGTACATTAAATCGGCAGCAAACAGCGCGAAAACGCACGCAGGACTTTCCGCTTCGGATAAGCTTTTCAGCAGTGAAGATTATCTGAAAGGCGCAAGTTCAACAGCTACCGACTGGCTTGTTTTAGCGCTCGGAAGATACGGCTATTACAATCAAAAGGGCGAATATGTATATCTTATCGACGAGGGATACGACGAATATCTTTCGGCAATGAAAAGTTATATTGAAACCACCTACAAAGCAAACAACGGCATTCTTCACCGCACAAAAGCTACCGAATGGCACAGGGCGGTTGTCGCTGTAAAGGCAATAGGCGGCGATGTTACAAACTTCGGAGTTTATAACGACAGCCCTATAAACCTTATAGCTGACGGCAGTTACAACAACGCAAACCCCGGAAAACAGGGCATAAACGGCTGGATTTGGGGGCTTATCGCGCTTGATACGGGGGATTATAAAGTTCCCGAAAACGCAAAGAACACACGCGAAAAGTTTATAACCGAGATACTTTCAAGACAGCTTACCGACGGCGTAAACGGAAACGAATACGGCGGCTGGGTGCTGTCGGGATACGGCGCAAATTCCGATGTTGATATTACTGCTATGGCAATACAGGCGCTCGCGCCGTATTACACTGACGATACCGTCTACACCTACACTAACGCGGGCAGCAAGAAAGAGGTTTCCAAAACCGTCCGTCAGTGCGTAGACGAAGCATTAGACTGTTTAAGTGCGAAAATGGACGAAAACGGAACGTTTTCATCATGGAGTACAAATAACGTCGAGGGAGTTTCACAGGTGCTTGTGGCGCTTTGTTCGCTCGGTATTGATCCCGCGAAAGACGAAAGGTTCATAACAGACAGCGGTAAAACAATTCTTGACGGCGTTTTGCAATTTCGTTTAAGCGACGGCGGTTTCTGTCATGTCAAAAACGGCGGTTTCAACTCTATGGCTAACGACCAGGCAAGCTACGCGCTTGTTTCTTACTGGAGATTTGAAAGCGGAGAAAGAGCGCTTTACGATATGCGCGGAGATTTCACCGAAAGCGACAGAGAAGCAATAAACACGGCTGTTTCGGCAATTGATAATCTCCCCAAGCTTACTGACGAAAACTACAAAGCAAGCCTTAAAGATGCGCTCAACAAATTCAGAGCGGTAAGTGAAAGTGAAAGAAGATATGTAGGAAATTATAGTAAACTTGCACAGGCAATTGAACTTGTCGGTGGGGAAAAGGCGCTTGACACTGACGAGCCGTATATTATTTCAATATCTGTCACAACAAAACCCGACAAGGTAAATTATCTTGAGGGCGAGGTTTTTGATCCAAAGGGCATGGGCGTTGTCGCGGTTTACAGCGACGGCAGCGCGAAAGCTGTTGACGATTACAAAATAACTCCGTCGGAAGAATTTGCTTTAGGAGATACGGCGGTGTATGTAACTTACGGGATTTTGAAAGCGAAAGTTGATGTAACGGTATCTGAAAAATTCCCGTGGAAAGGCGAGGGCACGGAAAAATCTCCTTATCTTATCGGCAGTGCAGAAGAACTTTTATCCCTTGCCGAGCGCGTAAACAACAAAAGAAGCACAACGGGAATGTACTTTGCGCTTTCAAATAACATCGACCTCAGCAGTATTGAGGACTGGAAACCCATAGGTTCATCTTCAAGTTTAATGTTTGACGGCATATTTGACGGCTGCGGCTATGCAATCGACAACCTTTATTCAACGCAGGGCGGTTTATTCCGCTATGTCGGAAACAATGCGGTTATCAAAAATGTCGGCGTTGCAAGCGGAGAAATAAACTGTAAGTCAACATTTGTCGGTGCAATTGCAGGCTGGAGCAACGGCGCGGATATTATCAACTGTTGGAATGGCGCGGATATAACCGCGAGCGGATATTTCGGAGGAATTGTCGGGACTGTCCGCGACGGCGGAAAGAGCGCTATAAGCGGTTGTTATAACATAGGCAGTTTAACGGCAACAGGTCTGTCGCCCGTCGGAGGAATTGTCGGACATCTTGACACAACAAGAAACGGCACAGCTGTTGAAGTTACCGTAGAAAATTGCTACAATGCGGGAAACATCAGCGGAAAGGACAGCCTGGGCTGTGATATGGGCGGCATTATAGGCAAAATGCAGGACGGACATACCGTTA
The DNA here is from genome assembly GCA_947625455.1 of uncultured Clostridia bacterium. Taxonomy (GTDB): domain Bacteria; phylum Bacillota; class Clostridia; order Oscillospirales; family Ruminococcaceae; genus CAG-115. The sequence continues at coordinate 12,515 of CANQOJ010000012.1, forward strand.
AAAATTGCTTCAGCATAGGAAAAATCAGCCCTGTTGCCGTTGAGGGAAGCAAAAACCCCGCGTCAGTCGGCGCAATATTCGGCACTGCAACCAACAAAAACACTTTCTCAAACTGCTGTTATGACAAATCAATTTCAGCGAACATCGAAACTGACGGCATTACCGCCAAAACAACCGAGGACATGCAGTCCGACGAGTTTTTGAAAACCCTCGGCGAGGCGTTTGTAAATGACAGGTACGGCGCGGAAAACAGCGGTTATCCCATACTCTCATATCAGAAAACATATAAGACCGAGGAAATTGACGAGGTTGTTGAAAGCATAAATAAAATTCCCGAAAGCATTTCGCTTAGTGATGAAGAAACGATAACTTCTGCAAGAGAAATCTACGACAGTCTTGATGATGAACTGAAAGCTTATGTTCCGAACATTGAAGCTCTTGAAAATGCGGAAAAACAGCTTTCTGAACTTAAAAACAAGCCCGCAACACCCGATGAACCAACAACGCCAGATGAACCAACAACGCCTGACGAGCCAACAACACCTGACGAACCGACAACACCCGTTGAACCCTCAAAAACTTTTGTTGACGAAAAGCATAACGAAGTAACCGTAACAGCGGAAAACGGCGTTATACCCGACGGCGCGGTGCTTAATGTGGAACTTGTTGAAGAAAACGAAGCTGAAAACGGCGTGACTTACGATATTTCGTTTGATAATGACGTTCAGCCTAATGGTATGGTAACGGTTAAAATTGCTTTGCCCGATTTCCTTAAAAACGCGGAAAAAATTTATGTTTATCATATAACGGACGGCGGAAAATATGAACTGATTGCAAATGCGGTTAAAGAGGACGGTTGTGCGGTATTTGAAACCGACCATTTCAGCATGTATATAGTAACTTCAAACGAGATAACGGAAAAAACTCCCGACACGGGTTATGCGGATATTCCCGTCTGCATTTTCGCTATAGCACTCGGTATTTCGGCATTTTTGGCATTTATGAAGAAAAAGGCAAGATAACAGATAAAACGTTGAGAAACTCTTGGTTAACAAGGGTTTCTCAACAGTTTTTGATAATAACAAGGAGCAAATTTTGATTAAGAAAATAATTGCGGTAATGCTTTGCATTATCTGTTTATCGGGTGTTTTTGAGTTTCCCGTAAGCGCCGTATCTTATCCCGAAATCAGAACAACGCTTATTGACAACACTGTGCAGTTAGGCAGCAAAAAAACGTTTGACGTCTGGGCAAGAAACTCGGCAAACGAAAAAATAAAGGCTGTCGTAAAGCTTAACGGCGACATCGTAAAACCCGTCTGGGACGACAGCGAAAAGTCAAGCTACACGCTTTTGTTCACAAAAGAGGGAGAAAACATTGTAACAGTTTCAGCGTCCTCTGACGGCGGGAAGAAAAAAGAACTCACATATCACATAAACTATCGGAAAGCAAAACCCGGTGAGGAAATAGGAAAAGCAGTCTGGAGCGTTGAGCTTTTCACCATAGGGTGCGGGTTTCTGGTGTATCCCGTTGAAGTGCCGATTTACGAGGGCGAAACGGCAGCTGAACAGCTTATACGGCTTTTAAACGACAACGGCTATGTCGGCTATTATAACGGCACGCCGAAATCTGCGTTTTATCTTGGGTACATAGCCGACGGCAATTCTTCTGCCGAAACCTACGACAACTATTCCAAAAGCACCTCGCCCAAAACCCCCAAAAACCTCGATATATCCCCGAATATTCCTAAGCTACTCACGCCGTATCTTGAAGAAACATCAACATATTTTGACACCGAAGATTACAGCAAAAACAGTAAAGGTTATCTCGGCGAATTTGTTTTCACAAACGGTTCCGGGTGGATGTATTCGGTAAACGGAAGTTTTCCGAATGTGGGATTTGCTGACGAATATCTTTCTGACGGCGATGTTGTACGGGTTCAGTATACTTTGGCATATGGCGCGGATATAGGCGGTCTGGGGGCGCTTGGCGGTGTTAACGCGGAAACGGAAAATCAGCCCGAATCTGGGTTTTATACCGTTGCCAACAAGGACGAACTTTGCATAGCCTTATGCCGTGCGCGTTCAGCGGGCAAAAACGTACAGCAAGCCTTGTCGGTTATGTCAACTCTTAATGCGTCACAAACAGACGTTGACAATGCCGTAAAATTATTAAACAATGCATCATCAAATCCCTCAGCAAGTTCGAGTGTTGCAAGCAGTTCAAGCGCTTCAACTTCAACCGTTGCGAGTTCAAGCAGTACAAGTTCAAAAAGTTCAAGCGTGAGCAGTTCGAGTGTTACAAGTTCAAGTTCAACGGTTGCAAGCAGTTCAACGGTTGCGAGTTCAAATGCTTCAAGTTCAAATCCTGCGAGTTCAAGCAATTCAACCGCGGAAACTGTTGAAACCGAAATTGTTACAACTGCCGACAAAGCCCTATCCATAGCCGAGGGAATAATAACCTGGAAGAAAAAAGACGTAAATTCCGAAAACGAACTTATGAACAGCGCGTTTCTTGAACTTGCGGGTTCAACGGCGGGCGACTGGTATCCCATAGGTCTTGGGAGACTGGGAATTGAGGACAATTACAGCGGGTATCTTGCGGTTATTGAGGACAAGATAGAAGAACGCTATAAACTGCCTTCAAAGCTAAGTTCGGCGAAAGCTACGGAATGGCATAGGATTGCGCTTGCGGTGCTGGCAGCAGGCGGTGATCCGACAAAAATCGGCAACAGCGAAATCAACCTTATCGCTGACGGCACTTATGACAGAGGGAAAACAACTTCTCTGGGCAGGCAGGGCATAAACGGCTGGATATGGGGACTTATCGCCCTAGACAGCAAGAGATATGAAGTGCCCGAAAACGCCTTTAATTCCCGTGACGACATCATAACCGAAATCATGTGCAGACAGCTTTCTGACGGCGGTTTTGCACTTAGCGGAAATAAGGCGGATCCCGATATAACCGCAATGGCTGTGCAGGCATTGTCCCCATATTACAACAGCGAAGAACATTATTCATACACGCAAAAGGCATTAAAAACCGAAGTCACCAAAACCGTCCGTGAGGTTATAGACGAAGCGCTTGAATGTCTGTCGGAAATGCAGCTTGAGGGCGGGGATTTTGAGAGTTGGGGTACGCAGAATGTTGAAAGCACGGATCAAGTTTTGACAGCGCTTTGTTGTCTGGGCATTGACGCGCTGAATGACGACAGGTTCATAAAAAACGGGAACACACTGCTTGACGGCATTTTGCGTTATCAGATTAACGACGGCGGCTTTACGCACAGCTTTACCTATGATCCCGAAAATCCAACGTCAACGCCCAACGCATCAAATTCAATGGCGGGAGAACAGACGCTTTATACAATGGCGGCGCTTTGGCGTCAGGAAAACGGAATGCGGACGCTGTATGATTTCCGCGCTGAACAAAGCGGGGAGTTAAAACAGCGGATAACGGCGCTTGAAAGCGAGATTTCAAAGCTTTCCGAAAACACAAGTTTTGAAACCCTCCAAAGCCTAGCGGAAGAATATTATTCGATACCCGAAAGCGAGAGAAGTTATGTAAACGGCTTTTGGAAGCTTTATGATTTGGCTGTATCAAAGGGCGTTGATATGAAGAAAACAGCGGAAAATATGACGGCAATTGAAAGCGAAACAACCAACACGGACAACGAAAAAACGGAGTTTACCGAAAGCGACAAGAGAGCCGTAAGCGCGCTCCCCGAAAAACTTTCAACCGAGCAATATGTCACCGTAACGGCTTTGCTTTACAAACTTGAAAACTCAAATGATTTCGAGGGCAAAGACGAATATCTTAAAAAGCTGAACTCCGCAAAAGCCGAAATTTCTTCCGTACAAGCCGAAATTGACAGCCTTAACTCCGACATTTTAAGCAGGCTGTATCCGTTTGAAAGCATAACTGTTTTTGATAAAACAACAGTTGATGAAATTTATATGCGCTATGAAACTTTAAGCGATTACGACAAATCTAAGATTGAACGCCGCGAGGATATAGTAAAGACAAAAACCAAAATCGACAATGAACTGCGCGGGATAATAATTGCCGTTATATTGTCTGTGATTTTACTGATTACCGCAATTTTCCTTGTTGTGAGGATAAGAAAAAGGCGCAGAAGAAAGGCGCTTGAAATGGAAGAACTTGCTGAAAAATACAGTGACGAATAAGGTGAAGAAATGAAAAAGGATATTCTCGCTTTGTCGGTAATCATTCTTATTATCGCGGTAATCATTAACGGCACGAACATTCAGTCTGTTGACGAATACTATCTTACGCATATTGACGACATAACCGAAAACAGCGAGACTGTGTTTATAAGCATACGGTGCGATACCATTCTTGACAATTTAGAAAACTTAGATGAAAGTCTGCGTTATGACGAATATGTGCCGAAAGACGGCGTTATTTTGCCGAGGACGGAGTATGTACTAAGAGAGGGCGATACGGTGTTTGACATTCTGGATAGGGCGGTAAGATACAACAGGATACAAATGGAATATCAAGGCTCCGACCAAAACAGTTTTGGAAGCGTTTATATCCGCGGTATAAACTATCTTTACGAGTTTTCCTGCGGCGAGCTTTCGGGGTGGATGTACAAAGTTGACGGAGAATATCCAAACTACGGCTGTTCTAAATACAAGCTGAAAGACGGTCAGGAAATAGAGTGGGTATACACCTGCGACCTTGGGAATGACGTTGGTGCAAAATGGCTTGGAGGACAAGGAAAGTGAAAAATTACAATCCGTTTGTTTTGATGTTTTACTTTTTGGCTGTTGTTATTATATCGGCATTTTCCGAAAATCCCGTATTGCAGATAAGCGCGTTACTAGGCGGGATTTTGTTCTGCGCGATTGTAACCAAAAGCAGTGAAACTGCGGGGAATATCGGTTTTTATGTTCCCATGTTCTTTATCATAGCCGTAACAAATCCGCTGTTTTCCCATAACGGCGCAACGCCCTTGTTTTTCTTAAACGGAAATCCCGTGACCTTGGAAGCGTTTGTTTACGGCGGTGCAATAGCTGTCATGGCAATAGGCGTTATGCTGTGGTGCAAGTGTTACAGCGAGATAATGACGACCGACAAATTTTTGTACATATTCGGAAAAACCGTGCCTAAACTCTCGCTTGTTTTGTCAATGGCGCTTAAGTTTATCCCCATGTACAAACAGCAAACCCGCAGAGTAAGCCGCGCGCAGAAAGCAATGGGCTTGTATTCCTCTAAAAGCGTTACGGACAAGATAAGAAGTCACGCGAGGGTTTTTATGGCTATGGTATCATGGTCGCTTGAAAATTCGATTGAAACCTCCTCGTCAATGAAAGCGCGGGGCTACGGTCTTAAAGGCAGAACAAACTTCGCGCTGTTTAAATTCGGCGCAGATGATTTAATATTGCTTGCGGTAATCGTCATTCTGCTTGGCGTTACGGTTTTCGGGATAATAACGGGAGAAACACGGTTTTACTATTATCCGCGAATAAGCACGCTTAAATTTTCAGCCGCGTATATTGCTTTCGGCTTTTTTTCACTGCTGCCGTTTATAATTGAAGCAAAGGAGGCAATTAAGTGGAGATATTACGTGTCGAAAATCTGACGTTTTATTATCCCAACGCCGAAAATCCCGCGGTTGACGGTATAACTTTGAGCGTAAACAGCGGGGAATTTATAGTAGTCTGCGGAGAATCGGGCTGCGGCAAGACAACGCTTTTAAAGCTTATGAAAAAGGAACTTTCGCCTGTCGGCAAAAAGTCGGGGAGCATATATTACAACGGCATTTTGCAGGAAAATCTTGACCTTAAAACAAGCGCGTCAGAAATAGGCTATGTCATGCAAAATCCCGACAGTCAGACAGTGACGGATAAGGTATGGCATGAATTGGCGTTCGGGCTTGAAAACCTCGGCGTTCCTTCGGATATAATACGCCGCAAAGTCGGCGATATGGCAAGTTATTTCGGAATACAAAACTGGTTTCGGAAAAACACAAGCGAACTTTCTGGCGGGCAGAAACAGCTTTTAAACCTCGCGTCGGTTATGGTCATGCAGCCGAAGATACTAATACTTGACGAACCGACAAGCAGGCTTGATCCGATAGCCTCGTCCGATTTTACCGCGACACTGCAAAAACTGAACCGCGAACTTGGACTTACGATAATTCTGGTTGAACATAATCTTGAAGAAGTTTTCGCTTTGGCTGACAAAGTTCTGCTTATGGACAAAGGCAAAGCGCTGTTCTTTGACCGACCTGAAAATATAGCCGACATCAAGACCGAACACCCTTTATTGTTAGGACTTCCGAGCGCTGTCAGAATTTACAATGCGCTTGATATAAAAGACGATTGTCCGCTTACCGTCAGAGAGGGAAAGGATTTTCTTGAACGGCATTTCAAGCCGAAAGACGAGATTTTGCCCGAATATGTTCATAGCGAAACTATATCCGTTGAACTTAAAAACGTCTGGTTCAGATACGAAAAAGACCTGCCCGACATTTTACGGGGAACATCTCTTAAAGTGTACAGCGGCGAGTTTTACTGCATTTTAGGCGGCAACGGCGCGGGAAAAACAACTGCGCTTAACGTCATTTCTGGACTTGACAAAGCCTACCGCGGAAAGGTTTTAATAAACGGCAGGCAGATAAAGGAGTACAAGGGAAATTCGCTTTACCGACATCTTTTAGCTTTCCTCCCGCAAGATCCTCAGACGGTTTTCATAAAAGACAGTGTTAAAGGCGATTTAACCGAGATACTTGAAGCTATGGAGATACCTAAACGCATACGCGAAGAAAAAATTTCCGCTATTGCCGAAAAGACGGGCATTGTTCATCTGCTTAGTAAGCACCCGTATGACTTAAGCGGCGGTGAACAGCAAAAATGCGCGCTTGCGAAAATACTGCTTTCAGAGCCGAAGATTTTGCTCCTTGACGAGCCGACAAAAGGGCTTGACGCTTGTTATAAGCAGGTTTTAAAGGAGATATTGTCTAAATTAAAGCAGGAGGGTATTACTATCATCACCGTAACGCATGATTTGGAATTTGCCGCGGAAAATGCCGACAGATGCGCGCTGTTTTTTGACGGGGAGATATTGTCTGCGGACATTCCCGAAAAGTTCTTTTCCGAAAACAGCTTTTACACAACTCACGCAAACCGCATGGCGCGCGGACTTTGGAAATATGCCGTAACCGTTGGTCAGGTTGTAATGAAAGCAAAGGAGAATTAAGTTGAAAAAACGGCTGTCGTATTTCATCATATTCCCGATTATCCCCGCTGTGGTCATAGCAGGCGCGGTTTTGTTCAGCGAAAAAATGTACGCATGGATTTCATTATGCGTAGTTTTTCTGTCATGTATTCCGTTTTTCCTTGCCTTTGAAAAGCGGGAAACAAGCGTAAGAAGACTTGTGCTGATTGCGGCAATGACAGCGTTGTCGGTCATAGGCAGGATAATTTTCACGCCTTTGCCGGGATTTAAGCCCGTGACAGCATTCGTAGTTTTGACCGCAATGTATTTCGGACCGCAGGCGGGATTTATGACAGGCGCGTTGTCTGCGGTTATCTCAAACTTCTATTTCGGTCAAGGTCCCTGGACGCCGTTTCAGATGTTCAGTTGGGGGATTATAGGATTTATCGCGGGATTACTCAGCGGACAACTGAAGAAAAACAAGGTTATATTATGCATATACGCGGTATTTTCGGGCGTTATGTATTCAATGCTTATGGACATATGGACAGTGCTATGGGCAGACGGTTATTTCAATATTTCAAGGTATCTTATGGCAGTCGTTTCGGCAGTTCAGTTCACGATAATTTACGCCGTATCCAACGTTGTTTTTCTCCTTTTGTTTTCAAAGCCCATAGGCAAAATGCTTGACAGGATAAAAGAAAAATATAACCTGTAGACGGTGGTATAAAGTGGAAAATGGACGCATTATCCAACGCTCCGCAGATTTGATTAGATTGTTAGAGCGTACAAAACCGGTAGGTGTTGCACGCTCCGTATTGTAGAAAAACAACTCCAGACAGCGCCCCCGCTCCGAGGCGGCGAAACCACTGCTGACGCAGTGAGCCTGCTTCTTCCAAAGGCTAGGAGTTTCTAATGGGGAAAAACTTGCGCAAATATTATGAAGTTCATATTGAAAGCAAATCTTGTGCCAACCGCCTTTGGAAGAAGCAGACTAAGGCATTAGCCTTGTTTCGCCGCCTCGGAGCGGGGATGGTTTTGGAGGAAAAGTAGTTTTTCTCCGCAGCTTTAGGTGTACTTTATCTAAAAACAAGAGCGTAAACCCATAACAGGTTTACGCTCTAATAAATTTAAAAACAATCTAAATAATCCGCGAAGCGGCACCTTAACTGTATACTGTCCCTTGTCCACTGTATACTGCGCTTCAGCCGTTCTGCTGTTTCTTTTTGGCTTCAATATCAGCAAGCGCGTCTTTTCTCGAAAGATTTATTCTTCCCTGATTATCAATCTCCATAACCTTTACGATTATCTCGTCGCCTACCGATACAACATCTTCAACCTTTTCAACACGGTGGTTTTCAAGCTTTGAGATGTGGACCATTCCGTCCTTGCCCGGTGCAATCTCAACAAACGCGCCGAAACTCATTATCTTAACGACCTTGCCCTTGTATATCGCGCCTATTTCGGGAGGATTTACGATAGTTGAAATCACCTGAACACAAGCGTTAGCCTTAGCCAAGTCAGCACCGCAGATAAATACGTTTCCGTCGTCGTCAATGTCAATCTTAACCTCAAAGTCAGCGCAAAGCTTCTGAATAACCTTGCCGCCCTTGCCGATAACTTCGCTGATCTTATCAACGGGAACTTTTGTCGTAAGCATCTTAGGCGCATACTTTCCGACAGTTTCGCGGGGCTTGTCAATTGCCTTAAGCATTACCTCGTCAAGTATATAGTCGCGCGCCTTGTGAGTTTTTTCAAATGCGTTCTTGATTATTTCGGGAGTAAGACCGTCGATCTTCAAGTCCATCTGAATTGCAGTGATACCCTCGTGAGTACCTGCAACCTTGAAGTCCATATCGCCGAAGAAGTCCTCAACGCCCTGAATGTCAACCATTGTCATCCAGCGATCGCCCTCGGTGATAAGTCCGCACGAAATTCCCGCAACAGGCTTTTTTATCGGAACGCCAGCGTCCATAAGCGCAAGCGTGGAACCGCATACGGAACCCTGCGAGGTTGAACCGTTTGAAGAAAGAACTTCCGATACAAGCCTTATCGCATACGGAAACTCCTCAACTGACGGAATAACAGGCAATAACGCTCTTTCTGCAAGCGCGCCGTGACCTATCTCGCGTCTGCCCGGACCTCTTGAAGCCTTTGTTTCGCCGACAGAGTAAGACGGGAAGTTGTAG
>CANQOJ010000013.1 GCA_947625455.1 uncultured Clostridia bacterium
GGTTTTACGAGGGTGAAGCACTGGTCGCTCTTGTTGACATAGGTCACCACGATATTCTAAAAAACTATTGATTTTTGCCAAGGGAGTTTCAGTGTATGGCTAAAGACCGGAAGTTAAATTAAATGCACCATTTTGTAGATAATAACGAACCGCAAATAACGCCGGGCAAAGAATTTGCCCGGCGTTTTTTTGTTTAATGCCGTAACTTCTTCAGCAAATCGCTATGGTTTTCAATGATAATATCAACGGCATTCTCTTCGTCAATGGTGTGCAAGCCATAATAACTTTGGCACATAATCTCAAAAGGAACGATTTTGATAAGCTCTGCGCTGTATACGCCCGTTTCAATATAAAGCTGCCTGTAAGTAAAGCCAACCCAGCCCGCAATAGCAATATCAAACGTCCGATTGTCCGAGAATTTCACAAGCCGATTTTCAATTTCCGGCATATAAAAATCTGCACATTCATAAACATCTTCAACCTGAAATCGGGAATAATCAGTATCCATAGCCCTTTTGCAGAAGTCAGAGGATAAATATGCGTCAGAAAACACTTGCATATCATAATGCCCGCTTGCCATATGCTCGTAAATCCGCTGTTGTGTTTTACATATTTCGCAGTCAATGTCTGTCATTTTCAAACCCCTTTCCCGATAACGTTATTTTCAGCGATTTCGTTTAGATAAAGTCCGTTTCTCTGATATTTTTTCGTTATAAGATTAACAATGTTTTTGTCCTCTGTGCGTCTTTCTTCAAAGTATTGCCTTATCTCGTCAATTTCCCTGCTACTAAGTCTGTGCTCGGAAATTATATCTATCTTACTGCAGGCAAAATCTGTTTTCGCAATATATTGTTTTCCGTAATTAACATACCGCAGACAAGCCGTCAGCCCGACATCTGTTAAACCATAATCAGCAAACCGCTGAAAAGCCATATTCATTCTGTCGTCAGCCATATCGCCGATTATCACGTCATAGCGGTTTAGTTTGTCTGTCCATGACTTGGCTAAACAAAGTTCATTAAATTCCCAACATTTTCTCCTGTTTGCAAGCACGGCATATACCCAGTCCTCACCGTCCAGAACAAGAATTTTGTTTTCGGGGATTTCGGAAAGTCTGAATTTTAACGTATAGAAAACAGCGTCAGCGCTTTCGGCAACAAAACCTTTTGCATGCTCTTTACTTGCAGTCATATAAAAGCCTTTTCCGAAATCACATCTCTCCCTGCTTAAAGGCTTGATATCACCCTTAATTCCCTCTCGCGAGCCGTGATATAAAAAAATGTCGTCCATTGCTGTCACTCCTTTCGCATGTTTAGATAATGTTCATATCTTTGGTGCGCCGGTTTATGTCACTTTTTTGTTCTCTTGAACTTTATTATATCATTTTGCACAAATATTGTCAAGCACCATATAATCTGCTCTCCTGTTAAAAATTTTAAAAAAGCTATTGACAAAGCTGTTATGGTTGTATATAATATAGTTATAAATTAAAAATCTGAATTATCATGTATACTTGTTTATACTGAAAATGCTTATTCGGAGGGAAAGAAATGTTTGGAAAATATATTATGAACTCAATTAGAAAATATCCCGCGAAGTATATTGCGATTGCGGTCTGCGAAGTAGTTCTTCTGATTATCTCGCTTTTTGCTTCATGCGTACTTTTGGAAAAGTTATCAGATCCGGGCGGCGGCTTCGTAAACCTTGCTTTGGATTATTCGTTTTCATTTTCAAAATTAGTCGGAATGAGCTGGCCTGCAGGTTCAAAGGAAGCAGAAGAGATGATTGCCGCAGACAACGCAAATTTGCCGAATATAACGGATATGCGCGAGAGAATATATGATTTTTGCAACCGTTCTCCTATTAAGATAGATTATGTCGGAATAACCCCGGCAGGTCTTGAAAAGAACTATTATACATCAAGAATAAAATATTTTCCTACATATGAGAATTTGGTATATTATTTTACCGAAGGCTGCAAGCCGGCATGGTCAGCTCCAAAAAATATGCTCCCGACAGAACAGCAATATCTTAACAAGGAAAAAGTCGTTGTTTTAGGCATGGGACCGGATCACGACAGTCACGGAGAATACGTTTATTCTGACGAAAATCACTTGCTTATAGGCAAGAATGATGACGAATACCTTATTGTCGGAACATCAATTTCTAATATAACGTACATGTTTTTCGGAACAGAACCGGATTATCTTAAACTATCGGACATTGTGTTTACATTTGCGGAATATCCAACGCAGAAACAGATTGACGAGTTTACGGCTTTGTTCAAAGAAACAGTAGCACCCGATATTGAAATCACTTACAGCGATCCCCCGCATATAAAAGATTTGCTTGAAAAACGGAAAGAGATATCAAACATTGTTGTTATGTCTGCGCTTATCCTTATTTCTTCATTTAATATTCTCGCGATTTTTAAGATCATGGCAGATGAACGAAAATCCGAATACGCCGTGTTCAGACTTTGCGGTTACGGAAAATTCAAGGCAATGTTGTTCCCGTTTGCCGAGATTATTTCTCTTTCTGCAGTCTGCGCGGTTTTGTCCTGCGTGATATTCATCGCTTTAACTCCGCTGATAAAGCAAAGCTATTCGGTAGTTACGGTGATGTTCGACTTTGGTTTTTACGCAGTTTTTGTGCTTGGATTTGTTGCGGTAACTGCCGTACTGTTCGCCGTTTACATATTGCCGTCGCTGAACAAATCGGTGAGCGATGAATTGAGGGAAATGTGAGGTGAAATCATGAGTTATTTAAAATTATCATTTTCTTCTTTTGGCAAAAACAAACTGACTTTTTTGCTTATCATTATTGAAATTGCCGCACTTTTCCTTACGACAAATTTCCTTGTTTCATCGCTTGCCGACAGGCAGATGCTTATAAAGGGATACGAAAAAGTATTAAGCGATAATTCGGCGGTCGTGTGGGACGATAAATGGATTGAAAACAAAGTCGCCGGACTTGCGCAAAATATCGGACAATCCCGTGAATTATTGCTTAAAGACATTACAGATGATTACGATATTTACGATACGGTTATGTTAACTGACGCTGAAACAGGCACTGTTATAGCAGGCGTTTCAGACGAGATATATGACAATCTGGCTTTACCGCTTATGTCGGGGGATTTTTCGGAAGCTGTTGCAAGTTTCGGTTTTACCGGCAGCGAATTTAATTTCACCCGCCGTATCGGCGAAAATGAATACCGCGATTTCAGCATAAAAATTTCGGGAATGCTTACGTCTGATACATATATTCCGATGATGAATACATTCAGTACGGGAATAGATTTTACAGTTGATGACCTTTATATAAGTTCAGATGAATACCGTGATTACCATAATTTTACAATCGTAAGGAAAAGCATTTTTGACGGAACAGCTTTATCGACAGCATGCACACCCGTATTTATAATTCACTTCTCCCAAAACTATGATGAAAACATATCCAAACTCAGACAGGAAGCGGGAGGAGTGCATGAGGGGAAAGCTGTTCTCGAAAATTCGCAAAACGCTTTATGGAGGGACTTTGCAGACTTCATTCCTGTTGTGGTCTGCGTTTTACTTGTAGTAATAATCGGCACGGTCAACATTTCCATGATCCTCAATAAATACAACGAAAAGCGCGGCGGGGTGCTTTGGATATGCGGGTACACCAGACGGCAGATATTGTTTGCGCATTTTATAAGCATGCTGATAATTTTTATTATCGCGGCAATATTGAGCGTCGGAGCTTATTTCATAATGTCGTTTTTGCAGGTGGAACTTGTCGTTTCGGCAAATCTCTCCGTCGCCAACATTATAATGACGGTCATACTGTCGCTGATTTTGATTTCGGCGTCAATGATTATCCCCGCGATAAAAAGCAGAAATACTTCGCCTATTGAATATCTTCGCAGGGCGAAGTGACAGTATAATGACAGTATACAGTGGACAATGTACGCATTATCCGCCTTTGGCGGAAAACGCTGTATTCAGTTAAGGTATCTGCTTCGCAGATTTTATCAGATTGTTTTGAATTAAACGCAAGTTTGCAACCGGTTGCTTACGCACGTTTAATCTAAAAACAATCTGAAAAATCCGCGCAGCGGCACATTTGCTGTCCACTGTACCCTGTACACTGTATACTGCACCCGCACCTTCACTCGCATCTAAATATCAAATTTCTAGGAGGAAAAAACTATGATTGATTTAAGGAACATTTCAAAGGTCTACAACCCCAAAAAGCACAACGAATTTACGGCGCTTGACGACGTAACGCTGAAAATTGAGGACGGGGAATTTTGCGCGGTTATCGGAAAATCGGGTTCGGGCAAATCAACGCTTCTACACATAATAGCAATGCTCGACAAGTTTTCGGACGGCGACTATTATCTTGACAAGATAAATGTCGGAAAGGCTTCAGAAAGTTATGCGTCAAAATACCGCGCGAAAAATATCGGCTTTGTAAAGCAGGATTTCGCGCTTATTGAGGACTACACCGCGCTTGACAACGTAATGCTCCCGCTTTATCCGATTAAAGCCAAGGAAAAGCACAGAAAAGGCTTGATTGCGCTGAAAAAGCTTGTTATGCACAAGTACGCAGACAAGGAAGTCCGCACGCTTTCGGGCGGTGAAAAACAGCGTGTGGCAATCGCGCGTGCGCTTGTAAATAATCCCGGCATAATCTTGGCAGATGAACCCACGGGCTCGCTTGACAGCAAGACAGCTATGGAAATTATGAGCGTTTTCAAGCAGCTAAACGACGAGGGGAAAACCGTGATTATAGTTACTCACGACCAAGGGATTGCGAAACTGTGCAACAGGGTGATTGAGATTTCGGACGGGAAAATTGTGGCAGGATAAAAGTTGGAGCTGAAAGTTAAGAGCGTAAATCATCAAATGTGAAATGCGCCCCTTTTGTCAGAAAATAAAAAGTTTGACAAAAGGGGCGCGTTTCAATTTCTTCGACCAGCTATTTATGTTCCCGTCATATCGCCTATCACTTAAAAAATCCCAGACCGGGATTGTCGGGTGTTCCCGTGATTGACGCCCTGTCAAGGAAACAGTTGAACCTCTCGCATGATGTTTCGGGCAGCAGAGTACAGTCGTGACAGGCGGCGTAGTTTAGGTTTTTGTAGCCTTGTTTCGTTGAATAAATACACAGCGGATCGCCGCTGCACCAACTCGCGCGTTCAAGCATGCTGTCCATTATTTTCTCAAATAAACTTTTGTTTTCGGCAACGCTTATAAGCCCGCCAAGACTGCTGTCGCTGTCAGATGACGATACATAAATCAGCACCCCGCACATCTTCACTTCATTCGTATCTTCATCAATCCCGCTGTATATCTTTTCTTTTATAGAAGCAGTGCTGTAACCGCAGACGTTTGATATTTCACGGATAAACAAGTGAGCAAAAGTATGAAGCATAACATAAGCTTCGGAAAAATTATCCGGTGTAAAATTGCTGTCCTCCATAGCTTTCTTCATTCTTTTGTAGCGTGAACTATGGGCGTTTTTCCATTTCGTCACTTTTTCTTTATTGAACCTGATAAAAATGCCCTCGCCCGTCAGTTCAACCGCAGGAAGCCATGCTTTTTTATATTGAGAGATAGGAACGCTGTTCGCTTCATTTCTGACAATCCTTGTAAATCCCGTAAACGCCTGAGTAACAATCAGCCTGTCAACAACCGCAATCTGCTCAAAATAAGGCTTGTATTTTTCGGGGATATCAGCTGAATATGACGAAAAATTATCTTCATTTATGTTTTTATCTTTTGACAAAACCGCATATTCATCTTCAAAAACCGACTCTTCCGTGCGCTTTTGGTTTTCGCCCTCTGACGCTTTTACAATATTCCAAGACCGCAAAATTTCATCATCATCAATGTTGGCGTCGTGAAGAAATTGTCTTATGTTATCCACTATTTTATCTTCATCAGACGTTTTTAATTTGTCGTAATTTTTTTGAATACAGCTTACTGCCTTTTTACTCCAGGGCGGGATAAGCAATGCGGATTTTGTTATCGGAAAGTACACGCCCGAAGCTGAACGCAGTCTTGCGTACATTTTATCATTACAGCCAAACAGCGCCCTTGAATACGCGTCTTTGAAGTGCGGATATTTACAGGTGCATTGAAAATCGGAGAGCGATTTTTCCGAAAATGCCTGAATCATGCTTCTCCGGGCTTTACATTCTGTACATTCAATTCTAAGGCTGTCAATATCCGTTCGATTATAGATGTTGACCATTTTAATTCTCGGAGATTTAACTCCCGACGGGCAGGGTTTCCCGTTATGCACCCACCAGTCGTAAGGGAAATCGTCCATATGTCCTCTTGCGCAGACAACGATAAAACGCGAGGCATTCAGAGTGTTCCTGCACTGAGGACATATATGGCGGTCCTTAACGTCTAATTCTCTGTAATCGTAGATATTTCCGCATCTTGAACAATGCAGTTTTTCGGGGAATATATAAGAGGGAATGTCCTTGCTTTTAGTAAAAATGTTAGTGCTTTGCGCAGTCCTCGGCATTAAAAAGTATTCCGCTCCTGTTATAACCGAAAGGTTTTCATTGAATATCTTACGGCTTTCAACCTCGTCCGCATCATTCGGATTATAGTCCCAATCGTCTGTAGATGCAATTATAACGGTGTCGTCTTTGAAGTCAACAATTGAACCGACGCCGAAAGTCGTTATCAACTGTGTTTTTCGTATACCGCCGACAATGATTTTTTCGCTTGAGGACTTGCCGGTATTGCTGTCATTATCCTTTGCGGATTTTCTGAATGCAGGTCTTGGCATTTCATCAGCCCCTATCTCTTTGTAAAGTAAATATTTATTGTATGTTCAACATTCCTTACCGAGTTTAAAATGGTCGGAATATCAGAATTGCTACGATTATCGGCGCTTCGGAAAAGCGCATTATCCTCGTCGTGATAATCGGAAAATACCAGCGTATCCGGCAGACTTTCTGCAAGTCTGCCCCAACAATCCAGATAATTATCGAGCCATTCTTCCGCAAATCCCCTGATGTGCGGCGCAATTTCATCAACGCGTTTCAATATGCTCTGCTTAATATTCTCAACATCTTTATCATTTCTTACAAATTCGCAGGCGCTCACGTTAGAGTTATATTTCGGCACGGTATGCCTTATAATTGCCATCATAGCGCAGTGCAAAGCCTTTTCGACAGCACGCGGAGAATATGAAGTAACGCTTGACGCTTCGACATATTTATAAAATGTGCTGTGATAATAAACGAACTGTTCGTAATAAGATTTGTCGCGCGCCCGCATATTGTTGTAAAGGGATATAACAAGTCCGGGATTGTTTCTTCCCACACGGCTTGTGGCTTGAATATATTCCGAATTTGACTTTGGCTGTCCGTAAACGCACATAACTCCGAGTCTGTCAATGTCTATGCCTACCGACAGCATATTTGACGCCATTATATAATCAAAGCAGTCGCTGTCTGTATATCGCTTTGCAAGCCTTTCAAGAACGCCTTTTATCTGTTTCGCAGAGTTACGGCTTGTAAGTTCATCACTTTTGAAATATGACGGTATATCGGCGTTTGGACCGTCAATTTTCATATTTACGCTTTCGGCTTCTTTTTTGAACGTATAAGTTATAAGATACTTTATTTCTGCCAAAATGCGGTCTGATATGATTATTGAATTAGAACCAAGTTCTTTAAGCGAATTAAAATACCCAACATATGTATAAAACTGGTCGACAACATCAGTCGGTTTCCCTTGAAGCCTGTAAAGATGCTTCATAAAAGTAAGCAGCGCAAAGATTTTAATCAGCATCTCAGATGTTCCGAAACCTATGGAACAAACGCCGAGATATGTTCTTGCAGGGCGTTTTGTCTCGTCTGCTTCTACGGCAAAAAACGAATCCGAATGTGATAACCCGTTTGGCGGGAATTGTATCATATTTCTGTTGTAAAGAATTTTGATTTGATTATCGGCATTTTTAACGGTTGCCGTTGAAGCTATGATTTTAGGCGGCGTGCCGTAATGCCTGCATATGTGGTCAATTGCCGTTTCATATAATCCCGTGATTGAACCGAGAGGACCTGAAATAAGGTGAAGTTCGTCCTGTATAATAAGTTCGGGCGGTTTACAGCCGTTTGCGCCCAGCAGACTACCCGCTTTTTCTTCCCACGTTATTCTTGCAAATTTATCGACTGTGCTTAAAACAAAAGTAGGCGCGGCACGATAAATGTCGTCGTCTACCACATAAATCGGCAAATGTTTATGAAAATCGCATTTGGGGTTATTACAGCAGGATATATTCATTCCTCCGCCGGTTATCTCGTAACCGCCGACGTTAATTTCCGCGCCGCACCAGGGGCATTTTACGATTTGCATGGGGTTTGCTTCATATAAAACTGCCGTTGAATCCTCGCGGATTTTCTCCAGCGCCTCTTGCGCGTTTTTAATGTGATTAGGCGTCATTCCGGAACCTATCCAAAGCCCGATGGAAATTTCATTTCCCGGTATTTTGTACTTTTTCCGCATATATTCACAAGCGCAGATAAGAGCGCTCGCTCTTTCAAACTGCTGAAGCGTAAGCAGTCTTAGGGTATATTTCATAATAACGGCAACGCCGTTTATTTTATCGCCTTTTCCGCTTAGCCGTCTGAAGAATATTGAAAACGCCGCAACTCCGAGATACGCTTCTGTTTTTCCTCCTCCCGTAGGAAACCACAAAAGGTCAACGTCATCATGAAATTCCGAGTTTTTGTCAACAATATCGGGTATTATCTGCAGAATATACGCCATTTGAAACGGATACCAGCTTACCGTATTCGGCTGGCAGTGCTTTGTTTTAACGCGCTGTAAAAGCATTGCTTCGTTCATGAAGATGAATGCTTTCCAAGCCGTTTCGTTGTTTTCAAGCACCTTAACTCCCGTGTGCAGGCGTGAAATACAGCGCTCAATATGTTTGAATGTATCCGAAGCCGTATCGGGATATTTCCCGATAAGTTCGGTATTGCTGTTCTTCAAATTTTTATACCATTTCTGATATTGCATAACAAAGGAATTGAGTTTTTCGCAGGCTGAATTTCTGTCCGCGTTGTTCCAGTAATTCATATGAAGATAATCCGAGTTACGGAGCATTCTCGGCATCATCTGAAGCATTCTGTACTTTGGTATAAACTCGCTTCTTACCTCTTTCACAACGCCTCTGTCTTCAGTGAAAACCGCCGAACAACCGTGACCGTAAGCATAGTTATTTACAGCGTCATAAAGCATATCATTCTTTTCATCTTCAAATGACTTGCGGACATTTCTCCTGTAAACAGGCATAAAACCTTTGTTGCTTTTGATTGACAGCACGCATTGAAACAATGCGTTTGTGTTGCTTCCCAAAAAATCAGTTCCCGCCTTGTGCTTATTGAGTACGGAAATCGTCACAAGTTCGCTGTTGTCGTCATTGACATTCCTGACGTTAAGGTATACTTCAATATCGCTGTTTTCATCATCGCTGATTATAACACTGCATATTTTATTCGGGAGAACAACGCTTTTTTGAAAGCTTCTTTCTTCCCGTGAATAATAATGCCCGTTTACTTCCTTTCCGTTTTGTATTATAACTTTTTCTGAATGATGATACACCGCGTAATTAAATTCAACATTTATCATGTCGTCAGATAATGCGCAAAAAGAAACTCCCATAACCGACGGCTTAAAAATGCTGATATTCTTAGGAACTTCATTGCCCTCAAATTCGTTTTCAAACATTTCATCTTCCGAGCGGTTTGCGTCAGACGCTTCGGAATTTTTGCTTTTAGGCTGTGCCCATAAAATGCCGAGCGAATAACGTGTGAGCGGATCTACTATTTCAAGTACTTCATTTTTTTCGACAGGTCCTATGAAATCTGTCCTAAGATGTTCTGCAATATCGTCTATTGCACCGTAAAACTCCGAATACCCCGACATTTCATCACTTCTTTCCAAATACAAGTTGTGCAAGTCCCGTTACTTGAATACCAAAACATATTTTTGAATTATTAAATTCAATCGGAACATTATCGTTAAACTTTTTTAATACCTCTGTGGTTATTCCGCTTACATAAAGCTTTTCCAAGCCTATAGGCAGTCCGGATTTACAGCCTGCCCTGCTTATTGCCTGACTTAGTTCGTTTATTATCGTTTTTGAAAACGAACCTATTTGGCGTTTTTTATGGTATATTTCATATAATCCCGTGACAGGCGAATGTTTAGCGGAAAGCGCATCATACAGCTTCACATTGTTCGCAATATATTCCTGCAAATCAAGCACATCATCAAAATTTCCCGACGCAAAAGAAGTGTTGTCTAAATCTCCCGTCAATCCCACGCTTATGAATTTGCAGTATTTATTGCTTGTCCTGTATAAATTATTCTGTCCTAATTCAATTGACCGTCCGGATGATGTGCGTTTAAAATACTTTGCGGTTCTCTTCATGGTTTCAAACTTATTTTTAGCACGGGTTAAAGCGACATATCTGACTCTTGCTTCTTCTGCGCTGTCAGAGGAATATTTAATATGTGATTCAATCAGAATTACATTGTCAAACTCCTTGCCCTTTGCCCTATGTATAGTTGAAACCGTAAGCAAAGGCGTTTCTCCGTAAAATTCGGGCGGAATATTTCCGGGCGTTGAAAGCGCTTTTGTCAATTCAGAAACGTTTATTATATCGGCGTTATCCTTTAGTCCTGTCAAAGCGCATAATTCTTTCCAAACGGTTTCGGTATTTGTCAAATCGGTCCTGAATTTCAACCTCTCTATAAAGGTGTTCTTCTCAATCGTATCACGGCAATAATCCCAAAAAACATCTGCAATCCACCGAGGAATAGGCACAACGTTGTCCACACCTCTGTTAAGGACATGGCAAATGCGTTTTTGGCACAGCAGTCCGCTAATGTATTCCGCTTCGCCGTTGTTTCGGCATAAAATTGCCGTTGATACATCGGGAGACTGAGAAAGATTTTTGATATAATTTTCAATCTTTATGTCAGCCGAATATTTAGACATCATGTTGTCGGCATATTTATTCTGTTCCATAAAACTTTCGGCAAGCAATACTTTGCGCATTTTTTCGGCTTCTGCCGCAAGTTCGGATTTTTGCCTTTTGTTTACTGTTAGTTCATATCTTTGCATATCTTCCGGAAACAGTTCTTCAATGCGTTTATAAAACTCTGTCGAACTAATTTTAGCGTCATCATCAGCCGAATAATCGTAGATAGACTGACATCTGTCGCCTGCAAGCAAATATCCGCATTTCAAATTTTCCAGTATTTTCAGCACCATTTCGGCGCGTTCATTTACAAGGTCCTGAAGTTCATCAACAACAAAATAGCTGACAGCTTCAAAATCCTCCTGTTTTATGTTGTCGTTAAACAGCTTTATTCGCTCGTTATATCCGCAGTTCTCAAAATTCTCGGTAATAACGCCTTGCTCTTTCATGGCTATTAAAAAATATGTCGCATAAGAATCAAAAGTAAGCACGCAGATATTTTTCGCTGACGGCTGAATTTCTCCGCTTATAACGGCGTCATTTATCCTGCTTTCAACAAGTTCCTTAGCTGAACGCGTATAGCAAAGAACATAAATTTCTTCGGCAGGGCAAAGTTTGTTTTTCAGAATATATATCAGACGCTGAATAATCGTATATGTTTTTCCTGTGCCCGGACCGGAATTTAATATGATGTGAGTATCAAGCGGCGCAGATATTATGCAGTCGGGCTCGGTTATTTCTTTGTACAGCTCGCTTGTCTGCTGTATTTCAGCGGCAGACGCTTCTTCAGGCGCAGAATATTCTTTCGGGGCAAATTCGTCTTGCGCTTCGTTTAAATCCTTTGCGGACGTAACCGTATTATCTTGTATGATTATGCCGTGTTTTTCTAAAAACTCCTTTAGGCTGTTATCTTCTTCCGTATCTTCAATATCAACGGTTTCGCGCTCTATCTTTATCGGCGTACAGCCGTCAACGCCCGGACAGTCCGTATATTCGCATCTGCATTCCCATTGAAGCTTTCCGTCTTTCAAAACCGCGCCGTATGGCGTCTCTCCGCTTTTGGCATACGAGCATTTTTGATTTCCGAGTATAATTTTCTCTTGAACCTGCGTAAGCGGTATTGATTCCAAACCTATATATCGGTTTTTTATATCTTTAAGAAGTTTTGCGCCCGTTATCTTTTCGGCATATTTTCTGTCGTTTTTGATGTCGGGATTGCTTCTGATATATACGTTTGAAGCGATATTTATATTTGACTTAACCATAATTACAAATCCTCGATATCCTTTAAGTCATAATAAAACCTCAGCTTATTTATCTCGCGCTGTACCTGATAATCTTTCGCTATATATTCGTTTTTGATTACGGCGCAGGCTGTCTGGTCTTTGCGGATTTCCAGCGTCAAAGAAAACATTTCGTCTATGTATCCCTTTGCTTTGACCGTTACAACGGCATATCTGTTTCTTCCCGCTGAATCGGTGAAAATAAAATGCGCGTCATATGAATCGGTCGTCAGAGAGAAAGACACGGGTTCGGATTTGTCGCCTGCCTTGTTTATATCTTTCTTAAGCACGGGATATGTTTCGCCGTCGCTTAACAAAATGCAGATGTCATCAGCAAGCCTGTATTCGCAGTCAATTGCAGACGTAATCGCCGCGCCTTTTGCTACCATCCATTGATATCTGTTGTCCTCGTCGTCAAAGATTATCTTGTCCTCGCCAAACAGCAAAAGTATTATATCCGCAAACGGTCTTAATCCGCTTGAGCCGCCCGCAAGAATAACTTTGTCAATATTTTCGGGATTGACGTCAGCTTTTTCCATTATCTTTCTTATGGCGGTTATAACGTTTGTTTGAATAAGCGGAGAGATAATTCCTGAAAATTCATCGTAATCGACATCAATGGACTTTGCTCCTGCCCCCAAAGTTATAGTATAATCATCGACAGTAGTAAACTCAATTTTCATTCTTTCGACTTCGTTCATAAGTTTATCTTTTTTCGTTGCTTCAAGGTCGTCGAAAGATGTGTTTGGATATATTTTCGGCAAAAGCCTTTGCGCAAGTTCCCTGTCTATATCATCACCGCCGAATTTTACACCGTAAACCGCGTCCTCAAACACCTTGTTTTCTTTTAGGTTAAGTATGCTCAAATCCAGCGTGCCGCCGCCAAAGTCTATGACCATAACCTTTGAGAATGATTTTATATCCTTGACTTTTGAAATATAAGCGGAGGACGATTCGCTTATAAAGCCCTTTACTTTTATGCCTATACTTTCTGCGGCTTCAAGGAGTTCTGTTCTTGCTTTTGCGGAAAAATCAACGGGGATAGAGAAAACAGCCTCGGAAAAGTCCGCCCTCTTCACTGTCTCTTTTACATAATTCAGAAACAATGCCGAAAGCCTTTCCCCCGTGTATCTTTCGCCGTTTACAGTGATTTCCTTACCTGTTCCAAGCAGCGATTTAAATGACGTGACAATCTTATGATCTTCGGCTAATACGTTTATGTTCTCTTTAACTTCACGACCGAATTTGATTTTGCCGTTTCCGGTTGTTGGTATGGCAATACACGAGCTAAACGGTTTCTCATCTACGCCGTATCTTGCTTCAAAGACTCTGCCTTGACTATAATTGCATAAGTAGACAGAGGTATTTGTTGTTCCGAAATCAATTCCGAAATATGCTCCGTTTTTCATTTGTTGTTCCCCTTATAGTCAATTCCGTTTCTGTCAAGCGCTCTGAAAACTTTCTTTATGATTGCCTGCAGCGACTCATAGTTGATTTCACTGACATCTGAAAATTCGTATTCAAGCCAGTCCTCATATAAGAGGCTGAAGCTGCTTTTCAGCTCTGAGCGAAGTTTATTAGCTTCAAATGCTATCTCATGCCGGTTTATTTCATAGGCATTGTTCAGACTTTTGTCAAGCTCGGAGTTTTTAGCTTCGAGGGCTTCTATCTGCTTTTTGAGTTCAGCATTTTCGGCTTCGGCAGATGCCAGGGATTGTTTTACGGCTTGAATTTCGGCTGACTGTTCATCTGCCTTTGCAAAACGGTATTTGTTTATCTCGTTCTGCATAGGCGCAATAACGCTTTCGACAGCCTTAATGACAGCGTCTTTTTCTTTTGCTATGTCCTCTTTCATACTTGCATACAGTTCTTTTAAAGTCATATCATTTGCAGAAGAAATATTTTCGGCTTTTTTATCTGAAATAGGAGCGGTTTTTTCATCTGTTGCTGTCTTGCCGTTCGTCAAATCCGTAACCGTTTGATTTGCGGCATACTTTGCCGTCTCAAAGCCGTACTTATTTCCCCATTCAATAACCAGCGGTTTGTATTCTTCCGAAGAAAGAGTGCTAGCGGCTTTCCATACATTAAACAGTGCAGACCTTTCAAAAGCCGAATAATCAAGCGCAAAAATCCTGCCTTTTGTGCTGTCGGCAAGCGAGCGGAATTTTTCACCGTAAGATTTTGTCTTTGCGGCGCAGTTAGCGGCATAAACAACAAACTGAGGGAGCTGAACAGACGTCAGCGCCTTATCCTTACAGTTTTTCATAATTGCAGACGCCGCCGAAACAAGCTTTTGCAGATAAGTCTGCGGTTTGTTTGCTTTCTTAACTGATTTTAAAAGTTCTTCCATTACCTCGTCAAGCAGTTCAATGTCTGCGCTTTCATTCTTGGCAATCATGTCAAAATAAAACTTTGAGGTATCGGCGGGAAACATTGAAAGCCTTGACGCTATGTCGGATATTGAAGCGTCATTGTCAAATGTCAGCCCGGCTAACAGCTGTGCGACTTCTTTTGTTTTTTCGGCATTAAGCTTGTATTTGTTCTGCTTATATTCATCATAAATCGCGTCCAACTTTTCCTGTATTTCTTTTAAATTGTCCATAAAAAATCTCCTTATCAGCTAATTATAGTTATCATATCATCGGGTATTCGGCAAAACTTTCGGACTTCTGCCGTTATAGTCTGCAAATCCGACAGCGAATTGACTTCAATTAACTGCAAACCGTTGGACAACTTGCTGTATCCGTCAACAGGATTTGCCCTGCGGAAGAAAACGTCTTTGCCGTTAAGTTTTATATCACGCTGTGAAATGCGCGCCATTTCAAAGGGCTTGCAGCTGATTGAAAACTCGCATGCCTTATTTAATGCGTCAGAATAATCGTAGGCGGTGATTTCATTCCCGTCAAGTTTAATAATAACGCGGTTTGCTTTGCCGTTTGAAACAACATCTGCTGTTTCAATTTCGGATTTATCCGAATTGTTTTCAACATCTTCTGCTGACGTTTTCCCTATAAACACATAATTGTCATTTTCGGCTTTCTCTTCTGAAACTATTACATTATCACCTTTGGATATTACAGCCGATTTTTCTTCATTTTGTTTTGCATCAGAAACCGCGGTATCTCTTAGAACAAAACACCCCTTTTCGACATATTTAAATTCGTTATCCGACATTAAAAGCGTTGATACTTCAAATTGACTGATTGATTTGCCATAATACTTTTCAATTAAAACTACCAGATTTTTCGGCGAAATGCCGTTTTGGTATTCCCTGTATTCGGCAATATCGGGAGAATTGCTTGAAAGTATCTCTGCAATCGCGTCTTTTAACACAAACGGCTTTGAAGCGTCGGGCGCAAACGCGGTATTATTTAATGCCGTATCGTTGCCGACTTGTTCAATAATAGGCGGATTTTGCGGTTTGCTTTGGCTGTCGAAAGATGTTTCACGCTCAACGTCATCATTGTTTTTAGCGCTGTAATTTCTGACAACATACTCGATAATCATTTTATCGCTGTCAATAGAGCAAAGTTCCAGCAAACATTTTATATGCTTAATTAAATCGGGAGCATTCAAATTCCCCTCGGCAAAGAAATCGTCAGCTGCTTCAACTTTCACGCGGAGTTTTTGGGAATTAGCTTTGTCAGCAAAGTCTGTACGATTTCCGTACAGTGACTTTCCAATCAGGCTTTTTAATGTTTCGGTATATTTGTTGTCGTTATAAAGTAAATTAAGAAATTTGAGGTATAATTCCCGCCAGCTTTCAACAATATATTTCTTGTTGTTTAATGTGAATGAAAGCGGTTTGCATTTTACATAAGCATAAGGATTATTAAAATCTACGGTTTTAATTTGATATTGCTGTAAACTTTTTGAGTTATTAACCCTGTCGGCAGATGCGCCCGCAAATTGAGCGAACTTTTTTAGCGAAGCGGTATATCTGCCATGTCTCTGATTGTTCATGTCAATATACTCGGCTTTATTGATAAGGTTTTCTATAATTGATTTAACATCATCAATCGAAGCGGCGCCGTATATATTTCTTCTGACTCCGAATAATTTCTGATATATCTTTTCAATACTGTGAATATCATATAAACAACTTCTGGCAGTTGAATCGGAAATGTTGCCGTCCGATATAAGCCAGTCAAAGAACGCCTGTTCAGACAATTGAGGATTATAATGCGTATTTGAATTAAGCTCATGCTTTGCGCCGACAAGCTCGGATTTCGCCGGCAGTGTGATTTCAAGCGTTTTTAAACCAACAGGAGAAGACTGTGCGGTTATTTCTACAAAGCCGTTGACAGTATCATGCAAATTTTTTAAGATAACGGAATATTGACGAAACTTATTTCTCTTGCCGCGGATTTCTCTCTGAAATTTGTTATATTCTTCTTCGTCATCAATGTTATACAAATTGTTATAGATTATTTGCAGACGGTCAAGAGTGCTTTTTATCTTTGCCGCTAAATTTACGATATGTTCCGTCAGTTCATCTGCTGTCAGGGGAGTATATTCTTCAGAATTTGGTTCAATGTTATATGCTTTAATTATCTCGTTACTGCAAGCACACAGTTTTCGCATTAAACGCGCCTTGTTTAATGCCGATAACAATTCCCCGACATCAACCGCTTCTGAGGAAAGGAATTTAAGGTACTCTTTTCTGTTTTGGCAGTAACCGTTCACGATATAATGAACAAAGTCAAGAATATCGTTTTCCGCTTCTTCCTCGTTGCTGTCATTTAATTCGGGAGTGATTTTCAAATCGTCGTTCACATGATCAAACCTTTCAGAATTTATTTGTTCAATCGTTACCTACTATTATAACATATTATTACAAAAATAGCAATATTTCGGCATAAATTTCTTTAACATTTTACAGCAAATAATCTGCTTCATCGTGATTTGTCAAGGGAAGAAAGTTTTTTGCGGGAAAAATAGCAAGCAGTCATTGCGGTAATTTCAACTGCGGCTTTATGTTTCTTAATCTTTATCCTCCGTGAAAGGAAATAAGACAAAATTCTGTGATAATAAAATAACAGCGGTCAGTACCACGACTGACCGCTGTTATGTTTTGCCTCACAACTATAGTGACATAAAATTATACGGCAAACTAATTTCAGTTAATCAATGTTTCAAAACAAGTTCTTTGCCTTTAGAATGTTCAAAAATATAACGATAGTACGGAATATGCTGTACGCCGTTATTATTGCTTTCAAAATCCTTTGTAATCATAATCTTTTCGTAACCGTCGGGCAGTAAATCAAAATGTGCAGAAGAAAGATTTTTATCTGATACTGAAATTCCTATTGCTTTTAGTGAACTATTGCTGACATAGCCTATTTTTCTGCCCTCTGTATCGTGATATTTAAAACAACCCGTATCGGGCAGAATTGCTCTTACATGACTTTCAACAATACCTCTCAGCATGTTTTCGGCGGGGTTGTCATTCAATATGTCCTTTAATATATCAATATAGAACATAGGATAGTTAATGCTTATATTAAAGCTGTCGAAGATTTCGCGCTTGGGCAAGTCCTGAAAATCATTGAGCAAATCCCGTACAATATAAGGATTTGTATCAAATGATGAAGAAACATATGTTATTGTAATCAATCCGCAGTTGCTTAAAAATTGTAATGCTTGTTTCAGTTCATATGCGTCCATATTTTGATAATTTCTGTATCTCTCGGCTAAAAACGGACAAATTGCTTCGTTATCAATTCCCTTTACAGCGGGATTATTATCGCTTGATGATATCAATGAAGCATATAGAACATCCAGCAATTTATCTGCGTCCAGTATGTCACAATCGTTATTTACAATCAATTCTACGGATTTTAAATTTGACGCAACTGTATTTTCAAGACAGCCCTGCAGATAATTCCCTATACCGTTAAAGCCCGAATAAAACTCTCTTGTACCGCGAATAAACTGTTCATATGTTATCTCCGATACTTCGGTTATGCCTTTAAAAGCAAGCCATTCGGGGTAGCTAAGAAAATCCGTTCTGATAAAAAGCGCGTCTCCTGCAAACGCACGATACCCCCAGCACTCCAATGCCCTTGACGGACTCCCTGTAAACACTACCTTTGTGTTTGTGTTATGAAGTGATGCAAATGCGTCCTGAATGTCCTGTATTGCACAGTCGGGTTGGTTTAAATATGTTGTATCGTCAATCAAGAACAATTTCTTTTCGTTATTTTCAATAGCCTTTTTGACGTCGCATATAAACAAACTCTTGTCTAAATTCGAGGTTAAATCCCTTTGTGCATTAACATAGATTACATCTTCAAATTCGTTATTTGATGAAAACGTGTCCTGCAGCTGTTTTAAGCAAACGGTTTTTCCGCAGTATCTCGGTCCGAGCAAAAATGTAACGCTGCTTTGGGCAATTGCTTTTTCTGCTTCATAGTAAAAACTTCTCTTGAATTTATACCCGCTGTTCATTATTTCGTTTGCTCCTTTCTGATAATTACAGAACAAAACTAAACAGCGACCATAGTATGATCGCCGTTTGATTTTTTACTGAAGATTTACATTATAGCCATTAAGGAATTGCTCCAAAAGTGCAAGGTCTTTATTGTTCAGCCGGTTGTCATGGTTTGTATCTGATACATTCTCGAATACAAATTTTTTATCCGAGTTGTTGAGATACTGCTCCAATGCGGCTATATCTTTCATATCTCTTTCTCCGTCAAGGTTTACATCTCCGACATTAAGTTCGTAAGATGTTCCTGCAGGAGCAGTACCGTCATAAATAAGTCCTGCCGTAGGAACATTATTTGTGTTTCTGTCAACGCCCAATTTCTCGACTTCTTCGCGCGTCAGTGTCAGCATATCAAGGTATTTCTTATCCAATATTCCCTGCTCAACCATTTCTTCCACAGGCACTTTACGGTTCAAGCTTTCAGTTACAGGCATAACAAAATATGTTTCCCAACAATCTTTTTCAGTGCTATATTCGTATTTAATTGTCTGTTCGCTTTCAGTAAGCTTTGTAATTTCGTAGGTTACATATTTTCCTGTATCAGGATTATAATTACTACCAATGTTTTTATATGTTATCGTGGGAACATCGGGTAATTTCAAGAGTATAGAAGCTGTCGGGTGATCTTCAAACTTTGCTCCGGGTTCAAAAACCTCATGATTATTTATGTATCTGCCGTCAACCCATACATTTGAGGGAGTTCCAAGGCTTCCATACCCCCAATAAAGACTGCCGCCTACTCCGGAATCGCTTGAGCTATAACTATTATCGTCATCTGCTTTGTAGAGGTAAGTAAAAGCCTTGTCTGATGACATACCAAATACAGAAGTAATACCAAGCAAAGACACCCACTCACCGCTGCCGACAGATTTTGTAACCTTAGACCAGGTGAGGTTGTCGGTTTGAGGAATATCATTTTCCATTTCTACTTTTGAATATCCGTCCAAAATCGCTTTCAGGTTTTCAAGGGTTAAATTGTCAGTACCGTCAAATTTAAAGAATTTCGTGATTTTATCCTCTGACAAACCTTGTCCTTTGCCGTTACCCTGTCCGCCGTAAGTATGTGTTTCGCCATTGAAAGTAATATTGACATCCGCATGCGAAGTTTCACTCTGTTTTATTTCCGCCGTACTATCCAATTTTCCTGCTGCTGACGCCATTATACTCGGAAATCCGAGAGAATCGGCTATATACGGGTAAAGATATGAAGCAAATAAAGGTTTATTATCATTTCGCGTATACGGCGACAGTATATATAACTTCTGATCGATATGAGGGCTGTTTGACAGTGCCCAATAATCCTCTGCGCGAACTACATCGCCTCTTATGTATGAACCGCTGTACAGACAAATTTCAGACAATCCGCTTTGTATATTACTCAGTTTTTCAAAGAAAGTATTGCCTTTTCCATATGTATCAACAAGATAATCCAAATAGTCAGAAAGCTTCGGTAGTGTTAACTTTATATCTGTATCGCCCCATTCGTCGGGATCGCCCCAATAGTCGCGCGATTTTACTTCCTGAACGACAACTTCTCCTCCGTCCGTCACACCGCTGTAGAAAATATAACCGCCGTTTACACGCCATGTCGTCTCATCTTCATATTCCACATCTGAAAATATAGCCTCTTCCGCCTCTAAAACTGCGGTTTCATCACTGTCAGCATAAACAGAGTCTTTATCTATAATACGGAAAGATTCCGGATCGGGGTTGTCTGTTTTTAAATAGAAGAACTCATTGAACGGTTCAAGCAGCGGCGTTATCTCGTATGTATAGTCCGAGACGGTAACCGCATTGACAGTCTGCGAGATACCTCCGCCAAGAACAGACGGATTTGCAACGAGATTGCCCGCAGCCGCAGCCGCTGTTGCCATAGCAACTATCTTTCTGAATTTCATAACATTCACTGCCTTTCTTTATTTCACTGTTTTGTTTTTACGGCAAACGCAGCCTTTTAAACAGCTTTTACTGTTTAAAAGGTCTGCTTCTGCCCGATAGTCTAACTTTTCATTTTAAAATCCGGTAACCTAAATTACTTTCTTTTCTTCCTGAATGCAACGAACGCGCCGACAGCGCCTAATACAAGTACACCCGCTGCCGCAGACGCCGCGCCCATAGGAGGATTGCTGCTTTCGCCCTTATCATCCTCGCCCTTGTCGTCTTTGTCTTTGTTATCTTCGGTCTTGGGAGGGAGCTTTTCTGTGACGGTCTCCTCTATTGTAATCGGCTGTGTTCCTGCTTCGTCTTTGAAGAGCATAGCGCATCCGCTGCATCTATAATACGCGATATTGCCTTCTTTTTCTTCGGTTGCTGCTACAGCCTCAACTTTTTCAAGCTTGTGTACATGCTTCGGAATTACTTCGCCGTCTTTTATCTTCTGACCGCAGCCAAGGCAGTAGGTGTCGCCGGTATATCCCTCTTCTTCAACAGTAGGTGCTTTCTGATTTCTTATTTCGGTTTCGCCTTCGTGGTTTTCGGGATCTTTTTCGCTGCTCTTAATACCGCATACTTCACATTCTGCAGGCTTTACACAAGTAGCTTTTCCGAACTTATGTTCTTCAACATCCGACTTAGCACCGCAAACAGCACATTCTTTCCAATGACCATTTTCGTCGCTCTTCCATTCCTCGGCAAAAGTATGTCCTGCGGGAATAACATCGCCGTCTTTTATTTTTTCACCGCAGCCAAGGCAGTAAGTATCGCCTGTAAAGCCGTCTTCTGTGCAGGTTGCCTTAGAGGCATTTCTGACCTCTGTTTTACCGTCGTGGTTGGTCTTGTCAAAATCGCCGTTTTCAAATGTTTCTGTTTTGCTGATCTCTTTGCATACAGCACAGCTGTAATAATATACAGCGGGAGATTTGCATGTAGCCTTAGACTTCAGATGATCAGCGTCTGCAACCTTTTTCGTGAAATTATGGCTTGCAAGGGGACGTTTTTCAGCGTCTGCGGTTGTTGCTTGCTGACCGTTAATATCTTTGAAATACTTCTTGCATGAGGTGCAGTAATAGTATGCATTATTGCCCTGCGTGGTGCAGGTAGAAGCCTTTTCTTCTATCTTTTGCATTTTATGCTCATGATTAACAGT
>CANQOJ010000014.1 GCA_947625455.1 uncultured Clostridia bacterium
ACACAGCCCTAAGTGCCGGATAGGAACGGCAAAATTTTTTACACTTCTATTACTTCTTTATCGCACATTAGCAAAATCACGGCGGTTCAAACTTTGTTGTCATATTTCGTAATATTTGTCCATAGAATTTACAAAAACGAAAGGACAAACGTTATGAAAAAGTGCAAAATTTCAGACCTGCTGATATTTATTCTGTCAGCTGAACTTGTGGGAGTTGCGTCAAGCCTGTTATCGGGAAATTTCAGCGGTATCTACACCAACCTTGAAAAACCTCCGCTTTCGCCTCCCGGAATAGTTTTCCCTATCGTCTGGACTATCCTCTATGCCCTTATGGGAATTTCAGCGTGCATTATCTACTCCTCAAATGCCGAACAAAAGGAAAAGCAAAGCGCTCTGCGCACTTACTGGATTCAGCTTATTGTCAACTTCTTCTGGAGCATTGTCTTTTTCAGATTTCAGGCGCTTTGGACGTCGGTTATTGTCATCATCACACTGCTTGTGCTGATAATCGTTATGATTATAAAATTCGGCAGAATATGCCGAATATCCGCATACCTGAACATTCCCTACCTTGTCTGGGTGATATTCGCGGCATATCTCAATATCGCAACTGCTGTCATAAACTGAGTTCAACCATGTCTTCCGCTAACATTTCACATTCTTCCCTGTCGTGAGTGACAAATATAACGGTCTTTCCCGCTGACTTTTCGCGGACATACTCGATAACCGACTGCTTTGTTTCGCTGTCAAGTCCCTTAAACGGCTCGTCCAGAAACAAGATTTCGCTTTGTGCAAGCATTGCGCGGACAATAGCCGTCCGTCGCTTCATTCCCCCCGACAACTCGCGCACAGGCTTTCCTGCACAGCCGTCAAGACCTACCTTGCAGAGTTCATTTTCAATATCCGCTTTTGTGTAACGTTTTCCCGTGACAAGCCGGATATTTGCAGATACCGTGAGATTTTCGCATAATCTGTCCTCCTGGAAAACGGCGCTTATCGGTTTGTCAAAGCCGATAAGCTTGCCGCTGTCCGCCTGCGTAAGTCCCATAAGTATGGACAACAGCGTTGTTTTCCCGCAACCCGACTGCCCGACAACAGCGGTTATTTTGCCCTCAGCGAAGTTATAGGAGAAGTTGTCGAGGACTATTTTATCGCCGTATGATTTGCAGATATTTAAAGCTTCAGGCATTTTGTCCTCCTTTACATACGCTCAATTTTCTTCTGCAATATGCCGATTATCAGCAAAAACAGCTTTTCGCACAAAAGGCTTAGCAGTATCACTGCCGTTGTCCATGCGAACAAATCCGCAGTTTCAAGATAAATCTTTGACATAAACAGCTTTTCACCGATTGAACCGTCAGGAATGCCTATAACTTCCGCCGCCGCGCCCGATTTCCATGACAGACCTATCGCCAAAGCAGACGCAGAGCGAAAATACGGCATAAGCTGTGAAAGATAAACTCCCGAAAATCTGCGCCAGGCGGGGATTTTAAAAACCCTTGACATCTCTTCGAGCTTTACGTCAAGGCTGTCAATTCCCGCCTGCATATTTGAACATACTATCGGCGTGCAGATTAAGAATGTAACAAGCACCGACAGATTTTCCGAATTTATCCAGAACAAAGCCAAAATCGTGAATGACGCAACGGGTATTGACTTCATGACCGAAATCAGCGGAGAAAATATAACGCGCACTATGCGGAATTTACCCGAAAGCACCGCTATTGCCGTGCCCGTAACCAAACCGAGGAAAAATCCCAGCATTATCCTGCCTGCCGAAAACAGGATACTAAACCAAAAATCCGCTGTTATAACAAGCTCGCAAAGCCTTTTTATCACGTCAAGAGGCGATACAAGCAAAATATCGCTGTTTACTGCGACAGCGACAATCTGCCACACTATAAGCCAGAATACAATTCCCGCCGCTATTGTAAGCGCTTTTTTCACTTGTACCCCTCCTTTACGGAAAAAGGGGCAAGGATACCCTCACCCCTATACGCAATATCTTAATTAAACGCCGTAATAAAAATCATCACCGGGCATTGCTCCGCCTACCGCTTCGGGTTTCTGGTCATAGAGCGTCTGGAGATAACCCGAAAGCTTTGTTTTCATATCAGCGCCTGTTATGCAGACGATATGACAATCGGGAATTGCCTTTTCGGCTACCTGCGCGGTTACTATTTCATACTTTCCGACAAGCTGTGCCGCATCAGCTATATTGCTGTTTACATAGTCGACCGACGCCTGATAACGCGTAAGGAACTCGTTTACTGCTTCGGGATATTCCTCTGCGAAAGCCTTGCGGACAACGACAACGCCCGTAAGAAGCGAACTCTGCAAGTTCAGATCATCCCATGCGTCGTTTAAGTCAATAGCCACGCGCATATTTTCATTCTTGCTGAGCGCTGTTGTAACAAACGGCTGAGGGAGCATTGCAACTGCGTTTTCATCAGCCGCGAGCGCCGCTACGCATTCAGCGTGTTCGCTTTTCCATTCGATAGTTACGTCATCAAGTATATTGTTACTGCTTAATATAAAGTTAAGCGCATATTCGGGAGTTGCGCCCTTTCCTGCGGAATATATTGTCTTTCCTTTAAGGTCGTCTATCGAATTTATGCTGTTGCCGTTTTCGACAATATAAAGAACGCCCAAAGTATTTACCGCAAGCGTCTGCACGCCGCCGTTTGTCTTTGAATAAAGCACCGCGCCGAGATTTGCAGGCACGCATGCAATGTCGATTTCGCCCTTTATAAGTTTAGGCGTTATCTCGTCCGCCGCGCCTGCAAGCGTAAACTCGTACCCGTAATCGTTTTTCTCGTCATCGTCCATA
The DNA here is from genome assembly GCA_947625455.1 of uncultured Clostridia bacterium. Lineage (GTDB taxonomy): Bacteria > Bacillota > Clostridia > Oscillospirales > Ruminococcaceae > CAG-115. Next base: position 2,831 of record CANQOJ010000014.1, read on the forward strand.
AGCTTTACCATGCCCATTCCCGTAGGTCCGTTTAAAGCGGAAATATTTACCTTGTCGGGAGATTTGGCGGGGGTACTGCTGTTTTCTTCAGCGCTTGACGAGCTTTCCTCGGAGCTTGACTGCAAAGCGCTTGAACTGCTGTTTTCTCCACTGTCGGAAGAACTTGAACTGCTGCCTGCATCACTGCATGCGGAGAATGTGAACGCGCACATTACCGCCATTAAAATTGAACCTATTCTTTTCTTCATACAAAACATTCCTTTCTTTCATTTGGAATAAACTGCTTTTGACGTAACGCCTTTCAATCTTCCTAATTTGCCCGAAAGAGCGGAAATGCTGTCTGCGGGTGCGTCAACTACAACGCAGATTATGTTTAACCCTCTTTCGCGGTACGGCAATCCCATTCGGCTTTGAATATACTGTCCATATTCGTGCAGAAGTGCGTTTACGCTAGGTATACTTTCACTGTCGCTGATTATCATTGAAATTATAGCCACACGTTTTTCCTGCTCCATAGACATTTCCTTTCAAAAAAACCGCGCCTTTCGGGATTTCCATACCCGAAAGACGCGAATTTACATATTTGTCCCGTAAAATCGGCTGTCTTTCGGCTCAAGAAAAATTTCACCGTCAGAGTTACCCAAATGCTTTTGATAATTTGGCTGACAAAACCTCGGAAAATCTAAAAAAGAAAACCTCGGCTCTGAACACCATATATATTATACACCCGACATAAAATTATGTCAAGCGGTTTTTGAAATTTTATCCGCTGATATTGTCAATATGTACATCAAGCTGTTTGTACGGTATTTCAATATCATTTTCAATAAACGCCTTGCGTATCTGCTCATTGAGGTCGAAGTAAACGTCCCAGTAATCGCCCGTCTTGCACCATGAACGCGCTGTTATGATTATTGCGCTTTCGCCGTGAGCGTTCATTCTCACGTCTATCGGCTTTGTCTTGTCGACAAGCTTATGCGCTTTTATAACGTCTGTGATGACCTTTTGAGCCTTGTCGAAATCGTTGTCGTAGGAGATTGAAAGCGTAAGGTCAACACGGCGCGTGTCGTTGCCGGAATTGTTGATTATCGTGGCGTTTACGGCAAGACCGTTTGGAATGAATATCGCCTGGTTTGTAACGCTGTCAAGGCGCGTGTGAAGAATGGAAATCTGCGAAACCGTGCCCTCAACGCCGTTTGATACTATATAATCGCCTATTTTAAACGGCTTTGTAAGCATAAGCAAAAATCCGCCCGCAACATTCGACAGCGAGTTTTGCAGTGCTAAACCTATTGCAACTCCCGCCGTGCCTATAACCGTGATGATTGAAGTTGACGGAATGCCCAAAATGCTCAAAACGACCGTTATCACAAGCACATAAAGCACGATTTTCGCTATCTGCGTTGTGAACTTTACAACCGTAACTTCAAGCTTCGTTTTTGAAAGTCCTTTTGACATCAGCTTTACGCAAAGCTTTGACAAAATAAGACCTATGATTAAAACAACTATTGCCAGAATAAGCGACGGTATTGCGGCGAGAAACTGCGACCATAGAGTGCTGAAAAACTGTCCGATAGCGCCGAGAGTTTCTTCGGGTTTTTCAACCAAATCCTGCACGGCGTCGTTTAAAGTTTCTTCGGGTACTGATGAAACTTCCGAATCCGCTGCCTCGCTTAATAACATCAAAATATTGTTCATTATGCCAACTCCTTTTCAAATGCCGAGCAAACCGCGTCAGCGTCTGCGTCTCTTATAAGCACGGAAATCTCGTCAATGCCCGTGGTTATCATCAAAATCATAGCGGAAAGCTTGTTTAATATTTCAAAAACCTTTGCCGCATAACCTACGTTATTTGTCATTTCGCCCGTTTTGATAACAATTTTGCGGTTACCGCTGTTTATCATGGGAGATACGCAGTCCTTTTCCCTCAGCTCTTTCACAACTTTCAGAAGTTTCGGTATCTCGTCGTCGTTTACCGTAAATCCAAAGCTGAATATTTCTGAAGTAGGCGCGGTCATTGAAATCATATCAACGTTAATTCCCGCATTTGCGACAATTTTCAGCGTATCCTCCATAATCGTCCTGTCAAGAGGAACATTGTAGAAAGAAACAGCTGATACGTTTTCGGTTACTTCAAGCTTCATTGTTTGTCCTCCTTAATCAAATCGCTCATTGCGTAAAGACCTGCGGGTTTTCCGCAAAGGTACACCGCCGCGTTCACCGCGCCTGCCGCAAATACCTCGCGGCTCTGCGCGCTGTGCGAAAGCGTTATAACCTCGTCATGACCTGCGAAGATTATATCGTGTTCGCCGACTATTGTGCCGCCTCTTATTGCGGACATTCCGATTTCGGCTTTCTCGCGCGGTTTTCTGACAGAATGGCGGTCATATACATAGTGCTTTGAATTTCCGAGTTCTTCGTTTATCGCTTCCGCAATCATTATAGCCGTGCCCGATGGAGCGTCCTTTTTCTGATTGTGGTGTTTCTCCAGAATTTCAATATCGAAATCACTGCCAAGTACCTGCGCCGCTTTTCTCGCAAGTTCTACAAGCAAGTTTATTCCGAGCGACATATTGAATGTGAAGAACACGGGTATCTCTTCTGACGCGGAGGTTATTTTTGCCCGCTCTTCGTCGGAATATCCCGTTGTTGCAAGCACAGCGGGAACGCCGTTCATCTTGCAGTATGACAGCAAGTCGTCAAGCGCAGAGGGGTGTGAAAAGTCAATGATGACGTCGGGCTTTTCGGGCATATCAAAAACGCTTTTGTATACGGGGAAAGTGTCGTACTGCTCGCCGAGTTTGTCAATTCCCGCGCATACTTCGCACCCGTCACGTTCTTTACAAAGGCGCGCTATTACCCTGCCCATTCTTCCGCAGGCGCCCGATATTGCTATTCTTGTCATTTTTTACTCCTTTTTAATTAGGCATATCAGACTGTCGATAAAGCCTCATCTGCGTCGTCAGCGTCACAGCGTTTTCCGCGAAGCGGATAATGCATGCATCTGAGGCTTTCTCGGCAGTCTGAAATTTGACGTTTTATATATTCTGAACTAAATTTACAAGCGAAAGTTCTTCCATAACTTTTCTGAGTTTAGCTGTCATTTCATCATTCATTGAACACAGCGGAAGTCTGCACTCGCCAGCCTTAAATCCCATGATATTCAGCGCTTCTTTTACGGGAATGGGGTTTACGTCCATAAACATTGCCCTGTCAAGAGCATACAGCTTTTTCGCCCATTCAAGCGCTTCCTCACGCTTTCCCTCAAGATAAAGCGAGATTTCGTTGTGCTTTTCTTCGGGCGCGACATTTGACGTAACCGACACAAGTCCCTTGCCGCCTAAAGCCATAACGCACAGCGCTTCGTCGTCGTTGCCTGAATATATATCGAGGTCGGTGTTTGCCGCAATGCTCATAACCGCGCTCATATTACCGCTTGCTTCCTTTACTGCCTGTATATTCGGGTGCTTGGCAAGTTCGGCATATGTATCTGCGGCGATATTACAGCCTGTTCTTGACGGCACGTTGTAGAGCATTATGGGAATATTCACCGCGTCCGCAACTGCCGTAAAATGCTTTACAAGACCTCTCTGCGACGCTTTATTGTAGTAAGGCGTAACATGAAGCAGCATATCCGCTCCCGCTTTTTCAGCCTCTTTCGACAACTCAACCGCATACGCTGTGTCATTTGAGCCTGCGCCCGCAATAACAGGGACGCGTCCGTTTACGCGCTTTATCCCATATTTTATGACTTCAATATGCTCCTCGTCCGTCATTGTCGCGCTTTCGCCTGTTGTACCGCAGATAACGAGCGCGTCTATCTTATGCGCAATCTGATAGTCGATAAGCCTGCCAAATTCCTCGTAATTTATACTTCCGTCAGAGTTCATCGGCGTAGCTATTGCCGTAGCGCAGCCTGTGAAAATAGTTTTGCTCATAAAATCACCTCGAAAAGTTAAAAAAACGTATCATAATCAGTCAAGATAACCCTTTGCACAGAGAAGTTCAGCCATTTCAACCGCACCGCCCGCAGCGCCTCTCAAAGTGTTGTGCGAAAGGCACACGAACTTATAGTCGTACTGTGTGTCGGGGCGAAGTCTGCCGATAGAAATTGCCATTCCGTTTTCAAGATTGCGGTGGAGTGTAGTCTGGGGCATATTGTCCTCCTCAAAGTAGTTGAGGAACTGTTTTGGCGCTGACGGCAGCTTTAAAGCCTGAGGCTCGCCCGAATATTCTTTCCATATCTGTTTGATTTCGTCCATTGACGGCTTGTTTTCAAATCTTACGAACACCGCCGCGAAGTGACCGTTTGAAACGGGAACACGCAGGCACTGCGTTGTTATAGACGGCTTCTCGGCGTTTACTATAACGCCGTTTTCAACCTTGCCCCATACCTTAAGCGGTTCTTTTTCGGACTTCTCCTCTTCCCCGCCGATAAACGGAATGATGTTGTCGACCATTTCGGGCCATGTCTTAAAGGTCTTGCCTGCGCCGGATATTGCCTGATATGTGCAGGCGAGGATATCCGTTATGCCGAATTTTCTAAGCGGCGACAATGCGGGGACATAGCTTTGTATCGAGCAGTTTGACTTTACCGAGATAAATCCGCGCTTTGTGCCAAGACGCTTTCTCTGCGTTTCGATAACTGCGGCATGGTCGGCGTTTACTTCGGGGATTATCATGGGAACGTCCGCAACGCCGCGGTTTGCGGAATTGTTAGACATAACGGGGCACTCGGCTTTCGCGTATTTTTCTTCCAGCGCCTTTATCTCGTCTTTCTTCATATTTACCGCGCAGAAAACGAAATCTACCGTTGAAGCAATCTCGTTTATATCCGCTTCAGCGTCCTTTACTATCATGTTTTCCATGCTTTTCGGCATAGGAACGTCCATAAACCAGCGCTCTCCCACAGCCTCTTTATAGGTCTTTCCCGCCGAACGCGAGGACGCCGCGAGGACTTTTACATTGAACCACGGGTGATTTTCAAGCAGTATAGCGAAACGCTGTCCCACCATTCCCGTAGCGCCGATAATTCCGACATTGTACTTTTCTTTCATAGTTGTTTCCTTTCAGTTATGTAATAAATTTCAGCAAAAAATAAATCCGATGATAAACATCGGAAATGCTTTTTAATGCCCGTCATAATTTGATAGCACTCCATCAAGCAAGCCGATGACAGTCGCACGCCTGTTCAACGTACAACCGGATAACGCGCATATTCGGACTGCGCGCTCCTCGGCGGTTCTGCCTTTCACGGCGGCTTTCCGACAAGCCTTTCTGCCGTTACTATTCATCACCGCGCCTCTACCTAAAATTTATTCTACCACATAACGCTGTTTTTGTCAATAGTTAAACTTAAATTTTTTGAAAAAAACTGCCAAACAACATTGACAAATTTTGTTGAAAGTGTTAAAATGATAATATTAAAAATATTTGAGGTTAAATGATGTTAAAAAAGAGCGATTTTTACTATGACCTGCCCGAAGAACTTATAGCGCAGACTCCCGCAGAGCCGCGCGACAGTTCAAGGCTTATGGTTATTTCAAGAGAAAGCGGAGAGATAGCTCACGACCGCTTTTACAATATATGCAGGTATCTGAAAAAAGGCGACTTGCTGGTTATGAACGACAGCAAGGTCTTTCCCGCGAGAATTTTCGGTACGAAGCGGGATACGGGCGTTGTCAGCGAGTTTCTCCTGCTGAAGCGCAGAAGCATGACCGAATGGGAAACTATGGTAAGACCTGGGCGCAGGCTTAAACCGGGCGTTATAGTTGACTTTCCCGAAAGTCTTTCGGCTGAAATCCTCGATACGCTTGACGGGGGAAACAGGCTTGTGAGGTTTTCATTTGAGGGCGATTTCTTCGACATTCTCGACAGGATAGGTCAGATGCCGCTCCCGCCTTATATCACCGAAAAGCTGAAAAACAAAGACAGATACAACACGGTATACTGCCGTGAAACAGGCTCTGCCGCCGCGCCTACCGCAGGACTTCACTTTACGGAAAAAGAACTTGCACAAGCGCGGGAAATGGACGTTGATACGGCGTTTGTAACGCTTCATGTCGGCTTGGGGACATTTCGCCCCGTGAAAGAGGACAATATCCTCGACCACAAAATGCATACTGAGCATTATGTTATACCCGATGAAACCGTTGAGAAGATAAAAGCCTGCAAAGAGCGCGGAGGGAGAGTTATTTCGGTCGGCACTACGTCATGCAGGACGCTTGAAAGCTATGCACAGACGGGAAAAACGACAGACGACACAAGCATTTTCATCTACCCCGGCTATGAATTTAAATGCATAGACGGACTTATCACAAACTTTCATCTTCCCGAAAGCACGCTTATTATGCTTGTTTCGGCGTTTCTTGGGCGGGAGAAAACGCTTAATGCCTATAAGACGGCGATAGAGGAAAAGTACAGATTTTTTTCATTCGGCGACTGCACGCTTATATTATAAACAGACTGTCGAGAAAGCCTCAGATGCACGCATTATGCGCTTACGCGCAAAACGCTGAAGCGTTACAGCAACTAGCCTTTGTGGCTGTTCGCATTATCCGCTTCGCGGAAAACGCTATGACGCTGACGACGCAGATGAGGTTTTATCGACAGTCTGAATTTAACAAAAGGACAACTATTATGATTATTGACGCACATGTTCATATATATCCCGAAAAAATTGCCGACAAGGCGGTTGAGGGAATAAAAAGCTTTTATAATATGCACCTTGAATACGACGGACGCATTTCTACGCTTTTGAGAGAGGGCAAAAAAGCGGGAGTGGATAAGTTTATAGTACAAAGCGTTGCGACATCATGGGAGCAAGTGAAGTCTATAAACGACTTTATCGCAAAAAGCGCTGCTGAAAATCCCGAATTTATCGGCTTTGGCACAATGCACCCCGATTTTCCCGATATTGCGGGCGAAGTTGAAAGAATAACCGCTTTAGGGTTAAAGGGCATAAAGCTTCACAGCGATTTTCAGCGCTTCAATATTGACGACGAGCGGGCATTCCCGATATATGAAGCAGCAGAGGGCAGGCTCCCTATACTTATGCATATGGGCGACGCAAGGAGCGATTTTTCCGCACCCGAAAGGCTGGTTAAGGTTATTGAGAGGTTTCCGAAACTTACGGTAATAGGTCGCATTTCGCGGGTTGGAGCGTATGGGATAGAGCCGAAAAGGTACTTGCGGGAACGGGAATTTACACCGACTGTTCAAGTTCGCTGTACGCATTTTCGCCTGAGCGCGCTGTTGAACTTATTCATAAATTCGGCGCGGACAAGGTTTTATGGGGAACAGACTATCCTATGTGGAATTACTCTGATGAACTTGCAAGATTTGACAAACTTCCGCTTAGTGAAAAAGAGCGTGAGATGATTTTAAGCGAGAACGCGCTGAAATTATTGACAATCGGGAAATAATATGGTAAAATAATGATAACTAAAAACGGTTGGGAGTTTTTGTTATGAAAATAAACTGGAATGCAAAATATTTTACAATAGCTGTCTACGCGCTTCTTACGATAATTGTCGGGGCGATAGCGGTTATGGTTATCTTCAACATAGACGCGGTTGTCGAAAAACTTTCCGTGCTTACGGGAATAATCACGCCTATTATTATCGGCATCTTCTGCGCTTATCTGTTAAATCCGCTTATGGTAAAGCTTGAAAACGGAATGTTCAGAAAGCTGTCGCACTCGCAGGAGCCTAAAAAGAAAGGGCTTGCGAGGGTACTTGCGCTGACGCTTACCATGGTCATTATTCTGGCATTTTTGGCGCTTATCATTATTCTTGTTATCCCTCAGCTTGTTACAAACATAATCGCTATCTTCAGCAATATGGATTCTTATATCGCAAACGTGAGGGATTTTATACAGGATATTTCGGAAGATCATCCGGAAATAGCCGAGTTTCTGGGCAATCCCCTTGACGACTTCTCGAAATTTATTTCCGATTTATGGACGAAATATTCGGCGGAGTTTATGAACTTTGCAGGCAACGTTGCCGCGGGAATATGGTCTGTAATAAATATGTTAAGCAACGTATTTATAGGGCTTGTGCTTTCGGTTTATCTGCTTGCGAAAAAGGAAATGTTTGTAGGGCAGATTAAAAAGCTGTTGTTCGCATTTTTAAAGGTTGAAAGGGCGCAGAGATTTTTAGGCATATGCAACGAAGCTTCTGAAAAATTTCTGGGTTCTATTATCGGAAAAATCATAGAGGCGCTGTTGGTCGCTATGCTGTACTTTATCGGGCTTATCTGCATGGGAATGCCGTATACTCCGCTTATTGCCGCGGTTATGTTCATCTTCAACCTTATCCCGTTTATAGGTCCTGTTATCGGCGCAATACCGTGCGGATTGCTTCTGGTTTTAAGCGACCACCCGATTATGGCGCTGTGGTTTTTGATTTTTGTAGGCGTATTGCAGACGATTGACGGCAATATAATAGCGCCGTGGATTTTGGGTGACCAGACGGGACTTCCCGCGGTGTGGATACTTATTTCGATTATTCTTGGCGGAGGATTGTTCGGTCCGATAGGAATGTTCCTGGGAGTGCCTGTCTGTGCGGTTATTTATATGCTTATCAAGGACTTCGTTGAGGGCAGGCTGAAAAAGCGCAGTTTGCCGCAAAACACAAGGAATTATATAGGAAAAGTTGACTATATAACGCCCGACTATGTTTATGAAGAACCGCCCTTTAGCGAACAGAATGTTGCTGACAAGGCAAATGAAAAGCGCTCTGTCAGTCAGCGGATAAAGGATTTGCACGCTAAGCTGTCAAATAAAGACCAAAAATAATACTGCCGTAATTGCAGAAAAATACCCGACAAGAGTTAAAAAGCCTGTCGGGTTATTTTTTATTACGCGAAAATCGCTTCAGTAAGCCATACATATGCCGCGTCAAGTGCCTCGTAAAAGCCGATGAAATCACCTTTGCGGGCTTTGGTTATGTCAGCTTCTGGCGACTGCGGGATAAGCTGAACCATAATCTTGTCAGGTACGTCCAAATCCGCTACCTTTTTGGTTTCCTTTACGACAAGTCTTGCCGCAAATGCGTCTCCCCCGCTGCCGTAAAAAATCGTGCTTCCGCTTCTGATTAGAGGAAATCCTCTGTAATACATAAGCTTGTTCTCTTCCATTTATAATTACCTCCTAAAAATAATTTACAAATTTTTTATATCCTCGCCGTTTATAAGGCGCAGAACATTTTCCGCAATTCTTTGGACATATATCACGCTGACCTTGAAAATAGGTTTCCCGTCCAAAACGGCAGCGCATTTTCTTTCGTCAAGCCCGTAAAATTCAACTGTATTTTCCGTACAGCCGTACTTATCGGAATATTCCTGCGTATAGGAAAATTTTACCGAAACAACGGGATTTCCGCTTACTTCGCCTGTGTAATATTCTTCGCCGTAAGAACCGATAATTTGCTGGTACCAGCTGCGGAAATTGTCAATGTCAAGTTCATTTCCGTCATAGAAAAACTTTTTGTTCTCCCCGTCAATCTCAAATTCATACTCCTTGCCGTCAGCATTTACGCAAATCTTTGTGACGTAGTAGATGTACGGCGAAAGCGGGCTTTTTGAAATCAGCTTTTCGGGGGAAAATGTCCTCCAGACTGCCTTGTCCTTTGCAATCTCGAAAATCCCCTCCGCTTGGTCAAGGACAGCATAATATCCCGTGGTAACGGTAGTTTGTCCGTTGTCCTCCTTTACTTCGTTGCCTATCAGCAAACGGTATTCATTTGTGCCCAGCGTAAAGTTTACGACAGCATAGGGATCCGTAAGTCCGCATTTTTCCAAATTCTCCGCCGATTTTTCAAGATAAACACAGCGCTTCATTTTCAATGAACACAGGTCGTTGTAAACGGCAGAACCCGCGCTTTCATCTACCTCTGCGGTAAACGGGCTTACAAATTTGTGGGTATTCTGCGTTGCGGAAACAAAGTCGTCGTCAAGCAATATTTCCGACATATATCTTATCTCAACAGGCGTTTCAAAGTCTTTTCTCTCAATCAAAACCCTTTCAACGTTTGTGTCGCTCAGGCTTTCCGTGAGAGTGAGTTCAGCAAAATCGCGAATGTCATTGAAAACGCCAGATACGGTTTCCTTGTCCGCGGTCATGACGTTGTTATCGTCGGTGCGGAAATAGTACGAATTGTCTGAGGGATTTGAAATGCCGAAGTACAGTTTAACAGCTGTATCATCATCAAATGTGACGTTTACTGTTGCAAGCGGATTTTCAAGCCCGTATTTTTCAAGATTATCCGCATTTTCCTCGACAAGAGGCTGTCTTGACAGGCTTGCAAGTCCTCCCACAAGCGCGTTTACAAGCGTTTCGTCCTGCTGAACTCCAAGCATTTCCCCGCTTGTCCAGTAAAACTCGGTGGTGCTGTCAACGGTTTTTTCCGCTCTTGTAAACAGAAAACTGCCCGATTTGTTTTCAACCGCAACTGACTTTACGTTTTCGCGTTTTTTGTCGGTTACATTTACTGTCGGAACATTTTTGTCAGAGTGATTGTCGTCCGTTTCTTTCGGAAGAAATATCAGCAATACCGCCAAAACCGCTCCCAAGACTAAAAGCGCAACTGCTGAAATAACCGCGCGTTTTGTGACTTTATTCATCAGCGGTGCCTCCTGCGAAGATATACGACAACCCCCGCCGCGATTATCAGCAACGGTATAACGATGCACAAAACCACCGCAAGAATGTTCGCAGTATTTGCGTTCATCTCAAAATAAACCGCGCTGAACGACTTAGGCGATATTGAAATGCCCGTATTTCTTCCGCAGACGCTGTCGAAAACTTCAAGGAAGAAATCACGGTTGCCTGCGTTTGCATAGGACATAAGCGCGCTTCCCGCAAGGGTTTCTGAGCCTATTGCGCAAACTCTGCCTATGTTGTCGGAGGATTTTTTTGTTGACATAACAACGTCGTTGTAAGTTCCCGTTTCTGCTGACGAAAGGTCAAATTCTTCATCTTCGCCTAAACTTAACGGGTACAAAAATGCGTTGTCGTATGTTTTCATCAAAACGTCAAGCTGATTTGAACTGCCCTGAAGAGTATATACGGGGCGCAGGTCTGAACCAAGAAAAATGCCTTTATCATATGACTTAGCCGTAAACTCCGTATCCTCAACCTGCTGTAAATGAATATAATACGTCTGGGTATTAAGAAGATATTCGGGATTTGTGTGACCTATGACCGAATATCCCGCCGACAATCCCCAGTCGTTTAGAAATCCCTCTAAATTCGGAGTTTCGGGTTGGTCTGACGAGGCGAAGTAAAACACGCTTTTGCCAAGATTTCCGTCATTGTCGAGAAATTTGTCAAGCTTTGCGAGAATTTCCGCAGGATAATCATATCTTGGCGCGTACATAACCACAACGTCCGTATCTTCGGGAATATCATTAAGCAGAAGATTTACCGTTTCAATTTCATAGCCGTTCTTTTCAAGCAGGCTTTGAAGCGCTTTGCTGTCGGCTTCATTGTAACCGTCGGTGAAAACTATCTTTGCGGGATCGTCGTCCGATACATACAGCATTGCAGACACCGCTTCCTGCTCTATAAGCGAATTTCCGATATAGCCGTAGTAGTAATAATAGTACAGCGCTTCTTCATCATCAAGCCCGAAATAATCTGCGGGCGTTATTACCCTGTATCTCCCCGAATTTGCGTTTTCAACGACCACATAATTCTCCGCAAGTTCTTCTTCCGAAAACTTCGCCGCGAAATCAGGATTTTGTTCAAGTTCAAGGTACTTAAGCGTTATATGTTCGCTTCTCGCGCTCAATTTTTTCAATATCTCGTTTACCTGCTTGAAATAATCTCCGCTGTCGGTAAACTGCTTTTCGGTGCTTGTGACGGTTATTGAAATATCGGTGTTCAGAAAATAATCCAGATAATTTTCGGTCTGCTTGTCAAGAGAATACAAACCCTCCGCCGTAAGGTCAGCCTTTAGTCCGTACCTGTCCGACAATATCCCGACTATTATATTAAGCACAACAACCGCCGCAACAACCACCGCCGTAAACACAGCTGACATAACCTTGTGCCTTGTTCTCGGCTTTCGGGTTTTTCTGACGTTAGTTTTGGCTGTTTCGTTATCTTCTGTTATCTTATCCGTTGTTGCATTTTCAACTGTAGCATTATCCGCCGATAAATTATCGGCAGTTATTTTTTCTTCTGCTGCCTTGTCAGCTGTTGTGTTGACGGCATTTTCATTCACCGCGCTGTTTTGGGGAACATTCTTATTTTTTTTGCCCATATTATCCCCCTTATGCATAACGGCGGCGCTCGATAACGCGTATTGTCAGAAACAGGAACAACGACGCGGCGCTTACAAAAAACACGGTATTTTTAAGGCTGAATATGCCTTGGGTAAACTCGTTGTACTTGTAGAAAACAGAGAGAGAGTTTATTATCCCCGCAAGCGTTTCATTTGAAACATATGAAGAAATGATATCGAAAAGGCAGACTGCGATATTGACGCCTATGCTGCCTATTGCGGCTATCATCTGACTTTCAGTAAGCGACGAGATGAAGATGCCTATTGCGATAAACAGCGCGCCCATAAGCACAAGTCCCGCATAATGCCCCCAGAACATTTCCCACTCAAACCGCTCGCCTGCTGACGCAACGGCAGCTGACAATGAACAGCCATAGATAATCATAACAAGGCTTGAACATAAAAACACGAAAAATGCTCCCAGAAATTTTCCCATAACTATTCCGAAAAGGCTTACGGGGCTTGTGAGGGTAAGCTGGTCGGTTTTCTGGCGTTTGTCGTCGGCTATTGTCCGCATGGTCAGCACGGGAATTATTATCATATTCACAAAGAACATCATCTGGAAAACCCCGCCCATTGCCGAGCTTCCCGCAGAAAGGCAGTTAAGCCAAAGGAAAAGCCCCGAAAATCCCCAGAATACCGCGGTGAAAACATATCCTAAAGGGGTTGTGTAATATGCTCGTATCTCGCGTTTCATTATGGCAAGCATTATTCCTCACCCCCGTTTTCTCCGTAAAAATCGCCTGTTGTGAGTTTCAGGAAAATCTCTTCAAGCGTAAGTTCGGAACTTTTCATAAGCAGAATAGGGTAATTTCTCGCGGACATACGCTTGAAAATTTCTCTGCGTATATCGCATTTTGAAGAAATCTCGTATTCGGTTATGCTTTTGTCAGCGGTTTTCCGCTCGTAAATGCTTTCAACATCAGAAATCGCCGTCAAAAGCTGTTTTACCTCCTTTAAAGGTCCGTCTATCTGAACAATAATCTTATTTTCGTGGGCAAGGGAATGCGACAGATTTTCGGCTGTATCGTCAGCTATAAGATGTCCGTTGTTTATAACCGCGATTTTATCGCATACCGCCTGAACTTCGGGCAGAATGTGAGATGAAAGTATGACGGTGTGGTTTTTGCCGAGCTTTTTTATAAGCGTGCGTATCTCGATTATCTGCTTTGGATCAAGTCCTACTGTCGGTTCGTCAAGTATAAGTACTTTTGGATTTCCGACAAGCGCCTGCGCCAAACCTACGCGCTGACGGTAACCCTTTGAAAGATTGCGTATAACGCGTTTTCTTACGTCGCTTATTCTCGACAAATCGCATATCTCCCCAAGATGTGAACGCTTCGGCAATTTGCATTTCTTCAAATCATAGACGAAATTCAGATACTCGTCTACCGTCATATCGGGATAAAGCGGGGGGATTTCGGGAAGATAACCGATATTTTTCTTTGCCTCAACGGGATCTTCAAGAACATCCGTGCCGTTTATAAGTACTTGTCCGCTTGTTGCAGAAAGGAAACCGGTGATTATGTTCATTGTCGTGGATTTTCCCGCGCCGTTTGGTCCGAGGAAACCGAGTATCTCGCCGTTTTCGGCACTGAAGCTTATATTGTCAACGGCTTTGTTTGAGCCGTAATTCTTGCATAAATCTTTAACCTCTATCATTAGGTCCTCCGATGTTTTTGTATGTTGCTGACATTATTATTGTAATTATATCAGGTGAAAAATATGTGAGCCTTTTATGAAATCAGAGAGTATTTTTTACATCACGCGCAATTTGTTCCTTTAATGCCCTCAAATCGGCAAATTTCTTTTCCTCGCGCAAAAATCCGCACAGCGACACAGCTATGTTCTTTCCGTAAAGGTCGCCGCTGAAATTCAGTATATGCGTTTCCATTATTATCTCGTCATTTTTCCCGACGGTAGGACGTATGCCGATATTTGTAATTCCCCTCAGATTCTTCCCGTCAACCTGTACAAAACTCTTATACACCCCAAAGCGCGGAATTACATTTGTGGAGGGGATTATCTGGTTTATGGTCGGGAATGACAACGTGCGCCCTATCTCGTTTCCGTGAATAACGGGCAGTTTAAAGCTTAATTCATAGCCAAGAAGCCTGTTTGCCTGTTCAATATTGCCGTCTCTGATAAGTTCGCGTATGCGGGTTGAACTTATCGGTTCACCGTCTAAACAGACGTCCTCGGCAATATATGCCGTAAATCCGTATTTTTCCGAAAGTTCGCAAAGCTTTTTAGGATCGCCCTTGCCGCCCTTTCCAAAACGAAAGCTTTCTCCGCAGCAGGTAAAGCCGACATTCAGCCTTTTGACAAGTATCTCGCTTACAAACTCCTCGCAGCTAAGTCCGCACACCTCCGCATAATCCGGCGCATAGAGATACTCAACCCCCATTTTTTCAAGCATTTCGCGCTTGTTTTCAAATGAGATTATGTCCTCCTGCTTTGCGAATTTCGGAAGCGTTGTGTCGCAGTTAAACGTAAAAACGGCGGGTTTAAGCCCTTTCTGCGACAATGCTTTTCCTATCACATAGACGTGACCTTGATGCAGTCCGTCAAAATATCCCAGCGCAATTGCGGTTTTCTCCACCGTCAAAGCGTTGTATGTTATATCTATCAAACTATTTCACCTGTTTATTGTTATTGCCTCTCAATGTTCAAAGTGTTTCACCGAAACAAGCTCGCCCTGCTCGTTTATTTTTCCCACGCCGAGCAAAAACGGGGAATTATCTTCATATATCGTCAGATATTCTCCTATGGGAATACCCGTCTTACTGACGTTTGTGCCTTTAAGCCGTGACGCGTCAAGTCTTGCGCCGTTTAAGTAAAGCCTTTTCTGCGTATCGTCAAGAACTATCGGAAAATATCCCGAAAGCACGTTGTCGACTGACCATAATACAAGTTCATCAACGGGCTTTGTTTTTATATCCTCAACCGTCACGCACTGCGACAGCGTAAACCCGCAGCTTTTCGTCCTGACAAGGCTTGTCATAACCGCGCTTTCTCCGAGCGCTTTTCCTATGTCATCTACAAGCGAGCGAATGTAAGTACCCGCAGAGCAGTCAACTTCGATTATCCCGTCTCTGCCGTCAAATTCGATAAGTTCTATGCGCGTTATCATTATTTTGCGAGGTTTGCGCTCGGTTTCAATTCCCTTTCTTGCAAGGTCGCAGAGTTTCTGACCGTTTACCTTTAATGCCGAGTACATAGGCGGTATCTGCTCGATGTCTCCCATAAAACCGCCTAAAACGTTCTCTAATTCCTCACGGCTGACGGCAACATCTTTCTGCTCTGTGCAGTTTCCCCAGATGTCGAGCGTATCCGAGCTTAACCCAAGACGAAATCCCGCGCGGTAGCTTTTAGACTTGTCGTACACTAAATCTATGGCTTTCGCCGCATTTCCGATAAAGACAGGCAGAACGCCCGTTGCCATAGGATCAAGCGTGCCGCCGTGTCCGACTTTTTTAATGCCGAACTTTTTCCTCACCACCGCCACCACGTCAAATGACGTAAAATGCTGCGGTTTATTTACGGCGATAATTCCGTTCATATAATGCCCGCTTCCCTGCAAGCCTTCTCGCTTGCCTCGACAACTTTTTTGGCTATGTCCTCAATTGTTCCCGCATAAAACGAACAGCCCGACGCTCTTTCATGTCCTCCGCCGCCGAATTTCTGCGCGATTTTAGAGCAGTCAATCCTTTCAGTCGACCGGATTGAAACCTTGAACACGTCCTTTTTCTTTTCCTTTATGCAAATCCCCACGTCAACGCCCTGTATCTGCCTGGGCATACTTGCAAGCGCGCCTATATCGTCGCTGTCTATTCCCTCAATTCCACTTATCATTGAGTACGGTGCGAAAATGACTGCGATATGACCGTTGGCATAATACCTTATGGATTCGAGAGCGAGATGTTCAAGCTTTATACGCCCTTGAGTTTTCATATCGAACATTGTGTAGTTGATATGCATAAAGTCCGCGCCGAGTTCTATCATTTCAGCCGCAATCCTGTGCGTCCTGGGCGTTGTGTTGCTGAATTTGAAACAACCCGTGTCGGTCGCCATTCCCGTGTACAGTGAATTTGCGATAGCCTTGTCAATCGGCACTCCGAGTTCTTTTATGACATAGTATATTATCTCGCAGGCCGCGCCGCTTTCGGGTTCAAGCAAAGTCCTTTCGGCATACTCAACATTTGAAACATGATGGTCAATGCAAAGTTTTGCCGTATCGCCGACATTTTTCATATCCCCAAGCAGTTTTGTATCCGCAACATCAACGCACACAACAGTCTTAGGTTCAAAATCCTGCTTTTCAAATGCCTCAAAGAGATAATCAAACTTATGCGGTATCTCGTCGGGGCAGACAGCTTTTGCGTTTTTTCCGAGCCTTTGCAGCGCACCGCACAGCGCAGTCCCGCAGCCTAACGTATCGCCGTCGGGACTTGTATGCATCAAGATAAGATAATCATTGTTTTCGCGGAGAAATTCCGCCGCTTCTTTTACGTCAATCTTCATCGCTTTCACCCTTATCCTTTGAAAATCCTGAGATTATCTTGTCAATATGCTCTGCGTAATCAAGCGAATTATCCGGCAGGAAAATAAGCTCCGGCATTTTGCGCATGCGTATTCTTGCGGCAATCATCTTCTTGAAATAACCGCTCGCGGCTTTCATTCCCTCAACGGCTTTCGCGGTGCGCTCCTCGCCGCCCATGCACGAAACCCATACCTTGCAGTATGAAAAATCGTTAGACAGCTCGGTGCGCGTAATCGTGACAAAGCTTTCGGAAACTCTTGTGTCTTTAACTCCCGCAACAGCCGCCGACAACTCTCTCAAAATATCCTCGTTTATGCGTTTAATATTAAAATTAGGCATAAATTCATTCCTTTACTGACAAATTATTCTCTGTACTCCTCCATTACATACGCTTCGAAAATATCTCCCTCTTTTATATCCGTAAATTTTTCAAGGCTTATTCCGCATTCAAATCCCGACGTTACTTCTTTTACAGCGTCCTTAAAGCGCTGAAGTCCCGCTATCTTGTCGTCGCCGACAATAATTCCGTCGCGGACAATGCGTATCTGCGCGTTTCTTGAAATCTTGCCGTCAAGGACATACGAGCCTGCGACAGTGCCTACGCTGCTGATTTTATAAACCTGGC
Organism: uncultured Clostridia bacterium; assembly: GCA_947625455.1. Lineage (GTDB taxonomy): Bacteria > Bacillota > Clostridia > Oscillospirales > Ruminococcaceae > CAG-115. The sequence continues at coordinate 20,289 of CANQOJ010000014.1, forward strand.
GCACTTCAGCCTTTCCGAGAGCGACTTCGCGTACCTTGGGCGCCAACATGCCTTTCATAGCGGCGGTTATATCCTCTATTGCGTCATAAATAACCCTGTAAAGCCGTATCTCAACGCCGTTTTGCTTTGCAATTTCTTCTGCGGCGGAATTTGGTCTTACATTGAAGCCTACGATTACCGCGCCGCTTGCGTCTGCAAGTTTTACGTCGCTTTCATTTACCGCGCCGACGCCGCCGTGAATTACGCGGACATTGACCTCGTCGCTCGAAATTTTCTCAAGCGACTGTTTAACCGCTTCTACCGAGCCTTGAACATCAGCTTTTACTATGATAGGCAATTCCTTTATATCGCCCTGTTCAATAGAGCTGAACAGATTGTCGAGAGTTACTTTCTTATATGACGAGAACTGTTCTTCCTTGGCTTCAGTCTTGCGCTTTTCAACAAGCTCTCTCGCAAGCTTTTCGTCCTCTACCGCCGCAAACGTATCGCCTGCTGACGGTACTTCCGACAAGCCCATAATCTCAACGGGAATTGACGGTCCTGCTTCGCTTACGCTCTTGCCCGTGTCGTCGCGCATAACGCGCACTCTGCCCACCGACATTCCCGCGATGATTATATCGCCCGTATGGAGCGTGCCGTTTTGTACAAGCAGCGTTGCGATAGGACCTCTGGACTTGTCAAGACGCGCTTCAATAACCGCTCCTTTAGCAAGTCTGTCGGGGTTTTCGACATTCACCAGCCCCCGAACGAGATAATGAAGTCGGGGAAAGACAC
>CANQOJ010000015.1 GCA_947625455.1 uncultured Clostridia bacterium
CCTTACGGTGAGCCAGAGCATCGAGGAGGGGACCCTGGTGGAGCCCGGCACCGTGGTGACAGTAACCCTCGCCGATACCCGGTCCAAGTCCCGCTATCATAGCGGTGCCTGCGCCGAGAGCAGAAGCTCCAAGTACTATGGCATTCGCCAAAATTTTCATTGTTTCGGGTGTCATTGCATCCATTTGTTTGTCCTCCGTGAAAAATATGAATTTTTTATCCTTGTCATAAAGGATATTTACAAAATCTTTTCCCTTTCGGGAATGTCAATCCCCGCACTCCGCCGATGAAATGTACGACATTGAGAGCATTATGAAGATATATGCCTGCATAACCGCCGAGAATACGTCGAAATACAGCGACGTTACCGCAGGAATAAGTATCGCAAAGTTTCCGAGAGCGAAATATATCAGCGCGCCTATAACAGTACCCGCCACCATATTTCCGAACAGACGGAGCGTAAGTGCCAGAGGATTTGCAAATTCGCCGATTATGTTAAACGGTAACATGAACGGCAAAGGCTCTACAAAGCTTTTCATATAGCCTTTGAATTTTCCCGTTTTCGCGCGGTTTATCTGAACCATAAAGAACGTGATAATTGCGAAAGAACCCGTTACGGAAACGTCCGCCGTCGGATTTCTAAGCCCCAGCAGTCCCATAAGGTTGTTAATCATGATAAAGCAAAACAGCGCCATAAAGTACGGGCGGTATTTGTTGTACTTTGTACCCATAGTGGTATCCACAGTCGAGGTGAAAAACTCGACTATCCACTCCGCCGCGACCTGTCTTTTTGTTTCGGGAACGACTTTCATATTGTGCGTGAGAATAAGTACGACGGCTAGCAGTATAAGCATTACGAACCATTGAACTATAACGCTCTCCGTCAGATTGAATGTTATGCCAAATAAATTGAAGCTCGCAACCACAAGAGGTCCGTTTACGGTAATACCGCCCTCCGAAGCAAGAGCCAAAACTGTCGGCATATTATCACTCCTCCTTTGTTTTAAATGCTCTTATCATAATGGCAATTCTGGGGAAAAACAGCGGAACCGCCGAAGTGATAAGGCTTATAAACGGCGCAAGCGCACCGATTGTCAACATCGCAAACAAACCCAGATACCTCACGCAATACATAGCGCTCATATATGTCTGCGCAGATTTTTCGCTTTTCTTAACCGCGCCCTGGCAGGCTTTTCCCAGAAAGAAGAAGCTCAAAACCGACAAAACACAGCCGTAAACCCCGCCTATAGGAAGCGAATAATCCCCGCCGTTTGCAAAGCACAAAATAACGGTGACAAGAAGATAAACTCCCGAAATTATAAGGAAATATGGCATAAGCGAACGCATTTCCTCGTAAATCGGCTGATTTTTCTTCATAACAAAACTTCCCATTCTACCACTTGTCACCTGTTTTTATAGTCGTCATAATAGTCGTTGTCTTTTTTAGAGCTTGTAAACGCCTTCGGGGCGCGCTTTTCGTCCTTTTCATAGGTCTTTATAAGCTTTGCGAGATATGAAACCGCACCGCTTATCATAAACAGTATGCCTAACCCCACGCACAAACCCATTACCCACTGCGGTAAATCAAATTGCTTTACAATATAATACCCGCCGACGATGAACAACAGCAGCGGACCTAAAATCACAAAGGTTATCTGACTTACCTTTGCATAAACCGCAAACGGATTTTCATTTTTCTTCATCAGCTTACACTGCCCGTCATAACCAAATCACAGCGCAAACTCCGTCAGACGCCAGCCGTCCGCGGTCTTTACCATTTCCATGTCAACTATCATATCTTCACTTACTGTTGACAAGTCAGTGTCCTCTTCGACGCCGCCGAGATATACTTTCAAATCGCAGTTGGTTTCGCTTGTAGGAGTTACCATAATGCTTGTATTAGCCCAGAACTCTCTTCTTGAGGTATCGGGCACAAACTCTGCGTTTATTCCCAGAACCTGTTCTTCGACATACATAGGCCTGCTTTCTCCGCTTTCAGCTTCGCTGTCATATTCCGCGTTTACCAGGACATTCCGCTTCTGATAAACCTCAAAGCCGTTTCCGTCAATGTTGTGCAGAACCTTTTCCGCGGCTTCGTCTGTATACACCGACTTTACCAGATTTTCAACATCCTCGTAAGTCTTGTATTTACTGCTGTCATCAACATAAACGGTATAAAGGCCGTCCTCAGGCTCGTTTCCGTATGGTTCGTCAATATGCGAAAGTCCCTCGAAAACGAACAAATTCATAACGTCAAAACTTTGCTGAAGCAAATCGTGCGCGGCATACTGGCACTCCAGCTGAAACTCGTGTGTTACGGTAAAACCGTTGTCGCTGTCGGGGGTGTTTGTGTCCTCTTCGGGCTTCTGTTTAAGCACGAAAATCAACGCCGCCACCGCAAGTACCGCCAAAACCGCGACAACAATCGTTATGACAAGCGGCGCTTTGCTTTTTTTCTGATAATATTCTTCGCTCATATTTTATAGTTGCCTCTCAAATATAATATATTTCTTTTTATTCCTTGCTGTCAATTGATATAGCTTCGGGGAATACGTTTCTGCTGTCCTCTTTAGAGAGGAAAGTTGTGTTTACATATCCTTGTATTATCGCGCCGTCCGCAACGGCAATAGTAGATGTGTTTATATCGCCGAAAACGATAGCGTCGCGCTTCAGTTCAATCTTTCCCGAAACGTCAAGCTTTCCGCGTATTCTGCCGTTTATGTCCGCAAACTGCGACGACAAATCGCCGATAAGTATTGTATCTCTATCCATTCTTATTCTGCCTTTAAGGGAAATATTTCCCTGCATAGCGGCGGACGTCATTCCCGCGTTGTTGCAAGTAATATCACCGATAACTTTTCCGCTCAGGTCAATGTTTTTCGTTGTTTCAACATTGCCCTTTATGTTTCCGTCAACCTGCATATTCGCAAGCGAGCGTATATTGCCGTCAATATTTGTATTCTTGGAAATAACGGTTATTTCCTCGGTTTCGGGTGTTTCCTGCATAGGTACGCCGTTAGGCACGGGAGGCACAGCGCCGTTTCCCCCGCCCTGACCGCCGTAAAAAGCGTTCTGGTCCTGATTTGGTCTGCCGTAAGGCTGGTTATTATAAGCGCCTTGATTATTGAAACCTGCCTGATTATTAAAGCCTGCCTGGTTGTTGTAACCCGCTTGATTATACGCAGCTTGGTTGTTGTAACCCGCCTGGTTATATGCGCCTTGATTGTAAACGCCTGCGGAAGCATTGTTCATATTATTCTGACCGATATTTGTACGGTTATTCTGAACATTATTGCCGGCATTTGCATTAACCTGCGCGGTATTTGCCGTGCTGGGCTGACTTTGCTGAACATTCGGGTTCACGGGATTTTCGGGCGCGGTATTCTGCTGAACATTCTGCGCATTTCCCGCGCGCTCCTGACCTGCCGTCTGCTGCTGATTTGCAGAAGCAGTGTTCTCCTGTTCATCTCTTAAGTATTTGTCAAGCTCTGTCGGCTTTGCGGGACGCGCTGTATCATTGTTAGGCTGGTCGCCGTCCTTTTTCATCAGTTCCTTGATAGCCTGCGAAAAGTTATCTTTAATTCCCATTATTTTTCCTTTCCAACGCTTTATTTACGCAAACGGACCGACAAACTGCACCGGCGTAGTATCGTTGTTTATTTTATCAAGCTTATATCCCTTGTTTACAAGCACCTTTATAATATCCTCCAGAACCAGAACGGTATTATTCCTGTTCGCCGCGTCATGCATAAGGATAAACGAGCGGAAATTCTTCTGACTGTTGTTGTCAACTTCCGTGAGGACGTGGTTATACATTGTCGTCCAGTCCGCGCCGTCCGCGTCAAGACTGTCCACGCTCCAGTCGTAATATCTGAACCCGCGCCTTGTCATTTCCTCAATTATCGCGTCGCGGACTTCTTCGTTGTGGTCGTTTTTACTGCCGCCCGGAAAACGGAAAATCTCCGTATAAACGCCTGTCGCTTCGTAAATCATCTCTCTTGCCTCGTAGAAATCCTTTAGATAATCCTCAACGGACGCATAAATGTCATCATATACATGGCTTGCGCTGTGAACGCCTATGGAATGTCCCGCTTCAACAATAGCTTTCATTCTCGCGTAACAAGTTTCATTCCTCTGCGGTACGACAAAGAACGTTGCTTTTATATTCTGCTTTTTCAGATAATACAGAATGTTCGCCGTGTTGCTTGACGGACCGTCGTCAAAGGTCAGATATACCGTATTGTCCTCCCTCACATAATTTTCGGGTGCGTCAACGACCATGCTTGGATAAAGGTCGGCATACGGACTTGTTTCTTCGTTAGGTTCGGTATTGCTGTCAGTCGTGCTTGATGAACTGCTGTCGGGAGTTGACGAACTGTTTTCGGGAACAGACGAACTTCCCTGTGAACTGTTGTTCCTGTTGTTTATGTATTCGATAATTTCACTGTCGGTCATTCCCGCGGCAGAAAGTATCTCGTAGCATTCCTCGGCAGATGTGCTGTGTTTGGAAGCAATCACGGTGATTATATCCTTATCGGAAATGCCGTTGCTTTCCATAATGTTGTAAAGTTCCCATGCGCCGACGGTTTCCTTTGCGACAATAACTCTCAGCATTTCGCTGTCGGATATTCCCGCCTGTGAAAGTATTCTGTAAAAATCCTCGGCGGACATATTTTTGCTTTTATTTATCTGCTTTATAAGTTCAGAATAAGGAACTCCGCTTTTGTCGAATATCTCGCAAAAATCCTCGGCAGTCCCCGCCCTTTCGCCCGCAAGCACCTGACAGGCTGAATTTAACCTTTCATTTTCGGTTTGTACCTCGGAAAGTTCTTTTTTTCCTCCGAAAAACAGTACGGCAAAAACAATCGCAGCGGCAAGCGGCACGAAGAAAAATATAGCGAGAACAGTTTTAATTAAAACCTTAAAAAACTCAACGCTGCCAAATTGCATTTTTCCAAACCTCATTCAAGCGGGATTAAAATTCCTTTTCTTTGGGAGAAAATACTTTAACCGACAATCCCCCTATTATTAAATAATACTATAAAAAATACAATTTGTCAATAGCTACATTCAACAAATCAGCGGTAAATCAAGAAAACACTTTACACTGCAACAAATTTTTGCCCTAATATTTGGTGATTTTATACAAAAAAGCGTAAACCCCCGATAGGTTTACGCTCTGATAATTTCAAAACAATCTGATAAAAAATTTCCTTTATCTAGCCTCTAGCTTCTTGGCTTTATTTTTCAAACTCGAACCGATTTAAAGTCCTGTTTATTCTTCAATGTAGACCTTTTTCATTCTAACCTCTCGAAGGGGTTTATCGTCAAAATCCGTCTGAACTTCCGCGATTTCATCTACCGCTTCAATTCCCTCTACAACTTTTCCGAATGCCGCATACTCGCCGTCAAGATACGGCGCGTCCTCGTGCATGATGAAAAACTGGCTTGAAGCGGAGTTGGGGGCTTTTGTTCTCGCCATTGAGATAACGCCGCGGACGTGCTTTATGTCGTTTTCAACGCCGTTTGACTTAAACTCGCCTTTTATTGTTTTCTCAGAACCGCCCGTGCCGTCGCCTTTGGGATCGCCGCCCTGTATCATAAAGCCTTTTATTACGCGGTGAAATGTAAGTCCGTCATAAAATCCGCTTTCGACAAGTTCCAGAAAGTTCTTTACGGTTATGGGCGCTTTGTCGGGATAGAGTTCAAGCTTTATCTTCTTGCCGTTTTCGAGTTCAATTACTACCATTATTTCTTCTCCTCACCAAGTTCATACGCTCTCTTTGTGCAAGCCTCGCAAGCCTTTACAACACATTCGAGCATTTTCCCGTCATACAGCTCCTGCAACCCCGCAAGCGTTGTTCCTCCGGGGCTTGAAACCTGCTTTATAAGCTCGTCAATCGTCATATCCCCGCTTGTCATCATCTTCGCAGAACCGATAAGCGACTGCGCGAAAAGCCTTAATGCCGCGTCTTTGTCAATTTGTACCTTTTCGGCATATGTGACAAAGCTTTTTGCAAAAAGGTAGATAAATGCGGGAGAACTGCCGTTTATGGCAATTATTTCTTTCATCTTGTCCATAGGAATTGTTTCCGTTATTCCGCATGAACCTATAATCTTCTTTGCGAAGTCAAACTCCTCTTCCGAAACGCCCTCGCCTTTGCTTACAGCGGACGCGCCCTCGCCGAGCATCATGGGCGTATTCGGCATAACCAGAACAACCTTTGCGTCCTTAAATGTCCTCTCGCGGATATACTCTGCTGAAATTCCCGCGCATATGGAGATTAACGTAAGTTTGTTGTTGCCGACAGCCTTGATTTCGGCTAAAACGCCGTCAAGCTGCTGGGGTTTTACCGCAAGCAGTATATAGTCGCATTTTTCCGCAAGGTCGGCTATACTGCTTGACGCGGTAGCGCCGTACAGCGCAAGGTCTTTAAGCTTTTCGGGGTTCTGGTCATAGGCGAAAACTGCGGTATTTCCGAGATTGCCGTTTATTCCTCTTATGATAGCGCCGCCCATATTTCCAACACCGATAAATCCGAGTTTTGTCATAATATTTCCTTTCAATTGCTTTATTCCTCAGCCTGTATAAAAGCCAAGTTTCAGACTGTAGAGAAAGTCCCAGATGCAAGGAAGCGGTGCTGCGGCTAGGCTTTGTGCCTGCCGCAGTGCCGCTGACGCAGCAGATGGGGCTTTATCTACAGTCTGATACCTATTGATACGTTCTTGTTATTTCTCCTGAATACAAGATTATACGCCGTTGAAACTATCGGCAGAAATGCAATAAGCAAAACGCAGTCAGCGGGGAACTGTATTGCGTTCTTAATAAGCCTTGCAGGATAACCCGCAAGCGTTGAGCCGTAGACAAATGTTCCCGCCGCCATTGAGTTTGTAATTATAATCGCAAGCGGTGTGTAGAACAGATTTATGCCTACTGTCACCGAAAGTTTTGCAAGGACAATCCTCGCAATCTGCCCCGCGCTTTGCTTCTGAAGCGTTTTATCATGCAGGTCTTTTCTCGTAAGCTTCAGTTTGTACAAAAACAGCCCGTACAGCATTGCCGCAAAGCCCTCCTGCAAGGTAAACAGCGGGGAAAACGTTCCCGTCGGTTTTATCAGAAAACTTACTACGTCCGACACCAAGCCCTCAAAAAACGCCACTGTCGGACCGTACAACATTCCGACAGACGCTTTTGCCAGAAACGCGAACGACACCTTTAAATCGGGCGAGATAGTCACCGTAATCTGTTTTATCGCAAGTTCAAGCGCGATAAGCATTGCCGTAACCACAAGACAGCGGACGTCTTTAAGCTCCTTTGCGGACTCCTTGAATATGCCGAATGCCGACCTTTTATGTTCTTTTGTTTTCGCTGCCTTAATCGTTTTGTTTGTCTTGTTTAGTTTAGTTGTCTTTACTCTGTTTTTATCTCTGTTTGCTTTATGTTTTCTGTGTGCTTTTCTTTTAGCCATTGTACTTACTCTCCTTTCGTCATACACAAAGGAATAAATAAGCCCAACGGCTTATATTCGGTTATGTACAGCGAGATGCGAAAACTCCACCGCAAGCATTATGCAGGCTGTCGATAAAGCCTGAAACACGACCTTTATCACAGTCTGATATATACTTTTCGTCCGCCCGACAACTCTCCGTTCGGTCGGCACTTAACGCGAAGTAATCTACTCTGCAACTAGAAGCTAGACGCATTATCCTCCTTCGTCGGATAACGCTATAAGAGGCTAGAGGCTAGAAATTTAGTCGAAATGTTGTTCGTTCATTTTGGTGATGTTCTAACCTCTTACATCTGAACTTCTAACCTCTTAATTTCCGGTTTAGAAGTTAATTTCGTTACAAATTGTGTAAAGGCGGTCGTTGAAGGGCTTTTTCATTGAAAGCGCTTCTTGAATATCAACATCATAGACCTTACCGTCTTTCATTCCGACAACTCTGTTGCCTATGCCCTTTTCAAGCAGTTCAACCGCGTAATATCCCATTTCGCTCGCAACAACTCTGTCGCGTACCGTAGGACTTCCGCCGCGCTGAACATGACCTAAAATCGTCGCGCGGGATTCTATTCCCGTTTCTTTTTCAATAGTTTTAGCTATTTCGTTTGTGTTTCCTACACCCTCTGCGACAACTATGATAAACTGCTTTTTGCCCGTTCCTCTTTCTTCAAGTATCCTCTCGACAACTTCCTTGAGTTCCCACTTAACCTCAGGCACAAGCACCGCCGTTGCACCGCACGCAATACCCGTGTTCAGCGCGATATGACCTGCATGTCTGCCCATTACCTCAACAACTGCACAGCGATCGTGTGACTGACAGGTATCACGGAGTTTGTCCACCATTTGGACAACTGTATTCATTGCCGTATCATAGCCTATTGTGTACTCGGAACACTGAATGTCGTTGTCGATAGTGCCGGGCAAACCTACACAAGGAATGCCTGCCCTTGACAAATCAGCCGCACCTCTGAATGAACCGTCGCCGCCTATTACGACAACGCCCGCCATGTTTTCTTCCCTGCAAATGTCCGCGGCTTTCTGAACGTTTGCCCATTCCTTAAACTCAGGACAGCGCGCTGTAAATATAGCCGTACCTCCGCGCTGAATAATATCAGAAACGTCCCTTACCTTAAGTTCAACCATATCGCGGTTAAGCAGACCGTTATATCCTCTGCGGATACCGATAACCTTAAATCCCTTAAAAATAGCGGTTCTTGTAACGGCTCTCACTGCCGCATTCATTCCGGGCGAATCTCCGCCGCTTGTAAGTACGCCGATTTTCTTTTCCATAACACTCTCTCCTTTGCTAATGCTATATATCTCGGACTGTCGAGAAACTAACAGCCCATATTTGTTCCAGTTTTATTGTACTACAAATGTTCTTTACTCGTCAAGAGCTTTTTTGCCTAAAAACACAGCACATTTCCTATAAAAAATATGCAATCTGACTTAATTTGTTCCAAGTACAATCTCCGAAATGCTTTCGGGCGTTTTTGCAATATAATCCGCGCCCGCTTTTACAAGTTCATCTTCTGTCCCGAAGCCGTACAGCACGCCGATTGACGCTATGCCCATTGTCTTTGCGCCCAGAACATCAAACATTCTGTCGCCGACCATAACGGTTTTTGCCCTTTCTGCGCCGCTTATTTCGAGCGCATACGCTATAATATCGGACTTTTCGTTGCGCCTGCCGTTCATTTCAGCCGCGGCGATATGGTCAAAATACCGCGCGATACCGAAATAACGCAAAATCTCCTCGGCAAATTCGTGAGGTTTTGAAGTAGCAAGCACGATATTTATGCCTGCAGCTTTAAGCTTTTCCAAAAGAGGTACTATCCCGTCATACAGCCTGTTTTCGTAAATCCCCTTTTTGGAATAATATTCGCGGTAAAGCCTTACGCCCTCTTTACATTTTTCCTCGGAAAGTCCGAAAAATTCACCGAAAGAAACCATAAGCGGAGGACCTATAAATCCGTACAGCTTTGACCTTTCGTAATTCGTTATACCCAGCTTTTTCAGCGCATATTCAACGGAGTTTAATATCCCCTCACCCGAATCTGTTAAAGTACCGTCAAGGTCAAAAAACACGTTTTTGTACATTTCACTTCACCTTTAGCACATCATTGTACTTATGATAATCGGGGAACATTTCAAGCAGAAAGCGGTAGAAGTTTTCCGAATGGTCGTGATACCAGAAATGCGCGTATTCATGCCAGAAAACCGACAATACCGTTTCCTTTGGGTAAGCCGAAAGGCGCAGATTTATCGAGATATGTCCGCGCGTATAAGAACAGCTTCCCCACCGCGATTTCATGTTCTTTATCGTTATAACCGCATTCGGAGGTTCAAAACCTTTTTCTCTTAAACCGCTGCGGACGGTTTCATTGAGTTCGGCGCAGACGGCTTTAAACCGCTCTTTTACCGCGTTGTTCACAAGTTCGAGAACGTTCTCTTCACTGCTGTCTTTCGTGAATACTCTGCACTCGTTTTCGTCTATCACTGCTTTTTCGCGAAGATTTTCAATGACGCGTATTTTAAGGTCTTTTCCAAGCCACTTAAGGCTTTGTGTGTTCGGCGCGGAGGCTTTTTCATGTTCCCTAATCTTTTCAAATGCGTCAAAGAAAAAATCCGCGCGCCGTATAAGACATTCTTCGATATATTTTACCGAAATCAAAGGACTTGCCGAAACATGAACCACGTCTTTTTCTTTCACATGGAAATTGATGTTCTTCACGCGCTTTCTTACAAGCTCATAACAAAATTCCCTGCCGTCGGGCAGAATTATCTTCTTCATTACTGTACACTGTCCACTGTCAGCTGTATACTGTCATTAGTGCCAGCCGCAGTCGTCATAGTCTTTCCACTTTTCGTTGTAGCGCATTTCATCTGCAAGCTTTAAGCAAATGTACGCAACCGCCGCCGCCACAACAAGCACCGCGCCTATTATCGGCACCGCCAGCTTTGCAACCGCCCCAAGCCTAATCTGTCCGTTTTCGTTTTTCATAAATTTCTCCTTTCAATCAGCCGTTTGTTTATCCTCCAAAAGCGCGGAATATATATCGCGCTTTGAAATTCCGCTCAAATCCGACGCCATTTTGCAGGCGATGTTCGGCTTTTCGCCTTTTTCAATATACTCCCTCGCAATTTTTACCGCGTCGGAAATTGACAGCTTTTCATCTGTCTTAGCTTTGCCCTCAATCACTATCGCAAACTCTCCGCGGGGTTCGGTTTCGTTAAAATGCCCGATAAGTTCTTTAAGCGTTCCTCTCAGCGTTTCTTCGTGAATTTTCGTGAGTTCACGGCATACAGCCGCATGTCGTTCTTCTCCGAAAAATTCCGCCAAATCGGTTAGCGTCTGCCGTAACTTATGCGGCGCTTCGTAGAAAACAATTGCGTGAGAAAGACCTTTGACCTCTTCAAGCCGCTCGGTGCGTTCTTTTTTCCCGACAGGCAGAAATCCCTCGAAAACAAACCTCGCCGCGTCTATGCCGCTCACCGCAATTGCCGAAACCGCCGCATTGCACCCCGGAATGACTTCAACGTTAATCCCCAGTTCATAGCATTTCTTCACCAGAATATACCCCGGATCGGATATGCACGGCATTCCCGCGTCGGAAATAAGCGCTATGTTCTTGCCCTCGCACAAAAGTTCGGTTATCTTTTCGCTTTTTTCATGTTCTTTCGGCTTGTAGTAGGACAAGAGAGGCTTTTTTATACCGAACTTTCCCAGAAGCTTCGCGCTTACTCTTGTGTCCTCGCAGGCTATATAATCCGCATTTTCAAGCGTTTCTATCCCGCGCCTGCTGAAGTCCGAAAAATTTCCTATCGGCGTTCCGACAACAGAAAGTTTTCCAAATTCATTCATAAAGTTTAAGATAATCCTCCGTATATGAACCGTCGGAATTGCGCAGTATGACGGGCTTTTCAATGTTCATTCCCGCGCTTGCGCCCTTTTTTCCGCTTATAAGAAACAGCCATGGTCTTTCATTTGCCATATTATGGACAAATGTCACGCTTTTTGGCTCGATATTTGCCCCGCGCATTGCGCAGATAACGTCCGCAAGCCTTTCAGGTCTGTGGCACATTTTCAGAATACCGCCGTATTTCAGCATGGCAGACGCGGTTTTGCACACATCTTCTATCGAACACATAAGTTCATGCCTTGCGACAGCCTGCGCCCTTGACAGCTTTTCATATCCCGAACCGCTCGTCATATACGGCGGGTTTGCCGTCACCATATCCGCGCTTTCATGCGCTATTGTTTCATTCGGCATTTCCCGCAAATCGCCCAAGACAGGCTCTATGACTTTGCATACTTCATTTTCACGGATAGTTGCTCTCAAAAGTTCAATAGCCTCCTGCTGAATATCAACCGCATATATTTTCTTCGGCGGTTCTTTCTTGCAGAATATAAGCGGGATTATCCCGCACCCCGTGCATAAATCGCATACAACGTGATTTCTGTGAGGTTCGGCATATTTTCCGAGAAGAAATGCGTCTGTCCCGAAACGGTGGTCGTCCGATACATACATATTTATTTTTCCCAAGCTGAATTGTTCCATATTATCAACCTATCAGTATCTGCCCCTCAGGTACGACAAGATTTTTCCTCGGCTGTGAGTTCATAACCATTGACATAACCAGCGAAACAGGTCCTACTCTTCCCGCAAACATTGTAAGTATTATAAGCGACTTGCCTGCATATCCCGCCTGCTGTACCGCGCCCGCGCCAAGTCCCGTAGTTGAAAACGCCGAAATTGTATCAAACAGGCACTTCATAGCGTCCGCGCCGTCCGGCATTGAGAAATACAAAACCACAAAGCAAACCGCAACGGCGAACATTGACAAAACCGAAATGACAAGCGTTCTGTAAATGGTGAGTTTGTCGATTTTATGACGAAAAAGCTCAACATCGTTTTTATTGCGCATATAGCTTACCACTGTCGCTATTAAAACCAGCAAGGTCGTTACCTTTATTCCGCCGCCCGTTGAACCGGGCGCCGCGCCTATGAACATAAGCGCCATTGTTCCTATCCTCGAAAATTCGGTCATGCCGTCGATTGAAATGCAGTTAAAGCCTGCTGTTCTTGCGGTGACGGACGAGAAAAATGCGTTCATAAGCTTTTCGCCGAAATTCATGTTTCCAAGCGTCTGAGGATTTCCCCATTCGGCTATAAGATAAAATACCGTTCCCGAAACGATAAGCACTCCTGTCATAAGAAGCACCGCTGTTGAATGCAGACTTAGCTTTTTCCTCTCGCGGATATTGAGAAAATTCTCCCAAACGATAAACCCAAGTCCGCCTACGATTATCAAAACCGCAAGCGTAATAAGCACCGCGGGATTGCCGTAAAACGCCGTAAGGCTTGAACATTCGCCCTCCATTCCCGTAAGGTCAAAGCCCGCGTTGCAAAACGCCGTGATACTCATAAAAAGCCCCATCCACACTCCGTAACCGCCGTATTTCGGCACAAGCGCAAATGAAAGCACCGCAGCCCCCGCAAGTTCAAAAATCACCGAGTACTTTATAATGCTTTTAAAAATCTTTCTGCCGCCCTCAAAACTGCTTTCGGTAAAATCGCCCGAAGCGTTTTTAAGTGTTCTGTAACCGAGTTTTTTGCCGGCGGCAATATTGAAAAACGTGATTATCGTAACAAACCCAAGCCCGCCTACCTGTATCAGAAATGCAATTACAATCTGCCCGAAGATTGACCAGTGAGTAAACGTATCGTAAATAATTAGTCCCGTAACGCAGGACGCGGATGTCGCGGTGAACAGGCAGTCGAATATCGGCGTGAATTCTCCCGATTTAGATGAAATCGGAAGCCAAAGCAAAAGCGTTCCCGCGGCTATTATCGCGGCAAAGCCTATTACAAGAACTCTTGCGGGAGAAAATCTCTTTGCCGCTTTTTTTAGTACAGGCATTTCTTAAACCTCTCATCTTTATTGAACAGTTGTACTGCCGTTTGCACTGCTGTAACGTATAAAGTCGCGCGCATTCTCGCCGTATGCGTATACGGTATAACTGTCCGTTCTTCCCACAACGTCATACGAACCTCCGTCAAACGGTGCGGTAACGCCGTTTTCCGCGATAAGCAGGCACGATTCGGGAACTTTGTCGCCCTGTTTCATTATCGAAACTTGGGTGTTGAAATTCAGAAACTGTATCATTCCCGCAAGTTCACGGGATTTCTCGCTGTCGTATGCGACGATTATCATCGGCGACTGCGCGTCATTGTACAGCATATCCGATACTTTTATATACGGCGCGGTTCTTTCTTCTGCCGCCGCCGCAGAATCGGGCAGGTAGGTAAATCCTGCATAAAATGTGTTGTATATAAGTATCGAGTACATTGTAAATGTTATAAACTTCATAAAGCGTTTTCTTGAACATGACGCTATAACAATAAGCAGTGCGAGAACCGAAAAAACGCATGACGACATTATTATAAACGACATTCCCGTCAGTTCGCCCATGGTTTCCTCGCCTATTCTGAACGGCAGTACGGACGCAATTTTTCCGTTTTGCGCAAACTCTCCGTCCAAATAGTAAGCAATCGTAAATCCCGCGCAGACAAAGCTGTATATCCCCACTGCCGCAAACAGCTTTTGCAAATCCATACCGTACATAACGATAAACGCAAGCGTGAAAAATACCGACAGCGGCGTTATATAATCAAGCCCCGCGCATATCTCCGAAAATGTTCCCGTGTCTCCGCAAAATGTAAACAGCGAGAACGAAACGCACGACAACAGCACCGCCGTGCCTTGAAAAACTCCGAAAATCACCGGTCTTATGCTGTATTTGTGCTTTACGGTTTTGTAAACCTTTGTATTGTCGTCAAGTATTTCGGGTTTGTTCTTTACGCACTCCGCTATATATACCGCAAGCATTGTTCCGAATGCCGCTATCGCTATTGCGCCGACTCCGAAGCTTTCGGTTATATACACATAAAATTCGCAGAAAAGCCTGCCCAAGAAATCTCCCTTGACCGTTTCCGGAAAAAAGCCGAGGGTTTCAAATTCAACACCGCCCGCAGCGCCCTCAATTACAAGTATACGCGCGAAATGTTCAGCGACAAACGACAGCGCCATTGAACCCGCCAGCACGGGCAGATTGAAAATCTGCTCTTTAAATCCGTATCTTGCGGCAATTGCCGTCAGCAAAACCGCCGCCGCTATTATCAGCATTCTCTTGTCCGCCGCATATCCAACAGCGCACAAAAATCCCGTTGCCGCGGAAGTCACAAATCTTGTATAGCGGTTTTTCTTGTCCCAAGCCGCAAATATGCACCAGACCAGCACCCACGTCAGCAATCCCGCCGCAACATTATTCCAGATAAGTTTTGAATTTGCGATATATGTGACATACATTCCGCTGCACAAAGCGCACATGAGTTTTTTCTTTACCTTGACTATGCCTATCTTAGAAGCAATATGATACGCAATAACAGGCACAAAGCTTATCAACACCGCATTTTCGACCAACATTCCCTTGTACAGCGCATAGGGCGTTCTAAACAATCTGAACAGCGGCGAGTACAAAAACTGCTGTATATAGCCGTCTATTCCGATTGTCTGAAGCAGTGCGCTCCAGTCTTTCCCCGAATAAAACGCCGCAACCCCCGCAGAGCTGATTTCTGCTGTCAGCTCTGACGGCAACTCAGAACTTATGGTCAAAAGCGAGTTTATCACGAGAGTAAAGGCGTAAATGCAGAACATAACGCCCCTGTCGCCAAACTGCTCGTAGAATTTTTCAAGTCGTTTAATCATTTCTTCAAATCCCCGGATTTAACGTTGGGATAATTATTATAAGGCTTGCAAAGAAAGCCAGAATAAGCGTTCCTACTATCGCTCTCAAAAACGACGGCTTTCCCGCGGCATTAAGCGTGAGATAATACTCGTCTGACGCGGTATCACCGCTGTAACTCTCGCGGATTTTCAATATCTGCTTTACCGCGTGGCGGTAGTACAGATAATCTCCGAAAAAGCACAATAGAAGTTGTTCCGCGATATTCAGCAATCTGAAAATATAGACAATTGCCGTGTTCTCTGCAAAAAAGCTTTCGTTTACCGCCGCAAGCAGTGACGGCAATAACGTCAGCGCAATCAGCAATAATCCCAAAAGATCCATTTTTCTGTAAAACTGGAACATGGGCGCGAAAAATCCCGAACATATATTGAAATATGCCTTGCGCTTGAATGCGCGCATAAGCTGAAACGCTGTTGTGTAGTGGTACAGCGAGGTGGAGGTATATGCGGTGAGTTCTTTCATGCTTACGCCGTCCTCGCCTTTTTTGGTATCGTTCATTGCGGTGAAGAAATCGGTAAATTCCAAGTCGTTCGGTTCGATTTTCACTTCAGCGGTTTCTTCAGCCTTTTCCTGATTTTCCACAGGTCTTTCCTCGTCGGGAAGATATCCATTCCACTCAAAACCCTGCGCATGATATTCTTCAACGCCGCATTTGTTCTCTTTTTCATAGCACGCTCTATGATGCGGAGTACCGCAAACAGGGCAAACGACAACATTGTCGTTCTCCTTAAACGTCCCTCTGCACACAGGACAATGCTTTCCTAAAAATTCTGTTCTCATGGCAATTCCTTTCATATACACATATCCATTTTTATTATAACACATTTTCTCAAACTTTTCAACAGAAATATGCCGGACATTGAAAATTTTTACTCAACACTTTGTTTATATCTTAATAAGCTAAAAAATTAAACCTCCGAACAAAAGTCGGAGGTTTCAGACTGTATAAAAACCATGTTACTATTGAGGTCAAAACTTCCTTTCCTTATCAATGCGCGTCAGGTCCTGCGCGCTCCGGGGTGCAGCCACTCCATTTAGAGGTTAGCGCATTATCCGCCTTACGGCGGATAATGCTGTTAGAGGTAAGAGGTTAGAGTTTAAATTGAACCTGATTTTCCTGTTTAGGGTGCGTTTGAATTTAAATTCTTATATCTTATCTCTAATCTCTAACCTCTAAAAGGGCGAAGCGGATAGCGCATATCGCCTATTCGGACAACCTTTCCGCTTCGCCAAAGCCGTGGCTGCACCCCGGAGCGCCCGGACGTGGTTTGGAGGGAGAAGCGCGTTTGTTGCCTTGCGGTACAAACAACTTTTCCTGTTTATACTTGGTTTGACTTCAACTTTAGCCTCTAACTTCTAAACGCTCTCGCACGGTAGTTTTTCTACAGTTTGAAACCTCCGACCAAAAGTCGGAGGTTTATTTGTGTTATACATCAAAGATTAAACGAGCTCAATAATCGCCATTTCTGCGGCGTCTCCTCTGCGGGGACCGATTTTGTAAATCCTCGTGTAACCGCTCGCTCTGTCAGCATACTTCGGCGCTATCTCGTCAAATACTTTCTTCGCAACGTCCTCTTTCGTGATGTACGAATATACCTGACGCTTTGTGTGGAGCGTGTTAGCCTTGCCGAGAGTAATCATCTTCTCTGCTTCGGCTCTGACTTCCTTTGCTCTCGTTACGGTAGTTTCAATCTTACCGTTTTCAAGAAGAAAAGTAACCATTCCTCTGAGCATAGCTTTTCTATGGTCGCTTGTTCTTCCTAACTTTCTTGAACCTGGCATTTTATCTTCTCCTTTCGGTGAAACTTAAAGTCTGGGCATTACTTGCTGTCGTCTGAACTCATAAGGTCACAGCCGAGCGACTGAAGCTTGGCTTTAACCTCGTCAAAGGACTTCTTGCCGAGGTTTCTGACTTTCATCATATCCTCAGGCGACTTGTTTACAAGGTCCTCGACCGTGTTTATGCCCGCTCTCTTGAGGCAGTTGAAAGAACGAACCGAAAGTTCAAGCTCTTCAATCGTCATCTCAAGAACCTTATCCTTACGGCTTTCTTCCTTTGTTTCCATAAGTTCCTGAGGATTTGTGTCGTCAGAGAGCTCTGCAAACATATTGAGCCTTTCGATAAGGATTTTTGCCGCATAGGAAACCGCTTCCTTTGCGGAAATAGTACCGTCTGTCCAGATTTCGATTATGAGTTTTTCATAGTCCGTTTTCTGTCCGACGCGGGTGTTTTCAACCGTGTAATTGCATTTAAGAACAGGTGTGTAAATGCTGTCGATCGGAATAACGCCGATAACAGGCTGAAGCTGAAGCTTGTTCTGCTCCGCCGAAACGTAGCCTCTTCCTCTGTCAAGCGTAATATCCATATAGAGCTTCGCGCCCGTACTAAGCGAAGCAATATGCATTCCGGGATCAAGTATCTCGACTTCGCTGTCGGTCTTGATGTCGCCCGCCGTCACCTCGCACTCGCCCTCCGCCTCAATGTAGATGGTTTTGGGAGCCTCGCCGTACATCTTGGCTCTAAGCCCTTTGATATTGAGAATAATTTCCGTAACGTCCTCTTTAACGCCCGGGATGGTGGAAAATTCGTGCTGGATACCGTCTATCTTGACGGAAGTTGCCGCAACGCCCGGAAGCGATGAAAGCAACACTCTCCTTAAACTGTTTCCGAGCGTATTGCCGTAGCCGGTCTGCAACGGTTCGAGAACGAACATTCCATAGGTGCCGTCTGATCTCAGTTTTGAAGTTTCGATGTTGAGCTTTTCGATTTTTTCAAGCATTGGTAACCCTCCCGCTTGTCATATCCGCAAAGCGAAAAACGCTCTGCCGCTTGTCAATTATCCTTTTCGCGCACATAGGGACTTTTCCGTGTATTCGGAAAATCCTTTAGTCTGTATTCCTGTTAATTTTAAATCATACCACCTGCCGCTATAACGGCAGTATTGACACAATTTATGTCCTCTAAACGCATTTCCTGCGCTGATATGAATTAAAAATAACTGCACTAAATATCTGTATGCTTCTAAGCAATTATTTAGAATACAGCTCGATAATCAGGTGTTCAGCTATCTCGTAGTCGAGGTCGCTGTCACGCTGGAACAAGCGCGTTACCTTGGCGGTCTGCTTTTCCTTGTCGACGTCAAGCCACATAGGAGTGAGTCTGCCGCCCGCGATTTCCGCTATCTGCTCAAATTTCTTGCTCTTTTTGCTCTTTTCTCTAAGAGAGATTACATCTCCTACCTTAACTCTGTAAGAGGGGATATCAACTCTCTTTCCGTTCACACAGAAATGACCGTGAGATACGAGCTGACGAGCCTCGCGGCGTGTTGTAGCCATACCCATTCTGAAAACAATGTTGTCAAGACGGCTTTCAAGAAGTCTTATAAGGTTTTCACCCGCAATTCCCTCTTCCTTTGTAGCAAGTTCATAGTAGTGATAGAACTGCTTTTCAAGAACGCCGTAGATAAACTTAAGTTTCTGCTTTTCTTTCAGCTGCTGACCATATTCGGAAACTTTCTTGCGGCGTGCGCCGTCTTTCTGAAATCTCATTGATTTCTTCTTCTCCGAATATCCGAGTACAGCAGGGCTTATATCAAGACTTCTGCACTTTTTCAAAATCGGATCGCGATTTACTGCCATAATAAAAATCCTCCGTTATTTTAATCAATTATCGGCATTTTGCCGACGCCGAGCAAACGTCGCACTCGGCACATACTTACTGTCAATACCCCTGATTAGACTCTTCTTCTCTTGGGAGGTCTGCATCCGTTGTGGGGAATAGGTGTAACGTCCTTAATGAGTTTAACCTCAAGACCTGCTGTCTGGAGCGCTCTGATAGCCGCTTCGCGTCCCTGACCGGGGCCTTTTACGAATACCTCAACGGTCTTAAGACCATGCTCCATAGCCGCCTTTGCCGCAACATCCGCCGCTGACTGAGCAGCAAAAGGAGTTGACTTTCTTGAACCCTTAAATCCGAGTTCGCCTGCCGATGCCCATGAAAGAGCGTTTCCCTGAAGGTCGGTGATTGTAACGATAGTGTTGTTGAACGACGACTGAATGTGCGCCTGTCCGTTTTCAATGTTCTTGCGCTCACGGCGTCTGCGAACGACCTGTTTTTTCTGCTGTGCCATTTTTTAATTACGCCTCCTTACTTCTTCTTGTTGGCAATGGTCTTCTTGGGACCTTTGCGAGTTCTGGCGTTTGTCTTTGTACGCTGTCCGCGAACGGGAAGTCCCTTGCGGTGACGTGTTCCGCGGTAGCAGTTTATCTCGACAAGGCGCTTGATATTGAGCGCAACCATTCTTCTGAGGTCGCCCTCTACCACATAACCGTCCTTGTCTATGACCTCGCGTATTTTGGTTTCCTCGTCATCTGTAAGGTCTTTAACGCGAGTATCGGGATTAACTCCCGCTTTTGCCAGAATATCATTTGCGGATTTCCTGCCGATGCCGTATACATAGGTAAGACCTATCTCTACGCGCTTTTCCTTGGGCAGATCCACGCCTGCAATTCTTGCCATAACTTTTCCTCCTTAACCCTGTCTTTGTTTGTGTTTGGGTTCAACACAAATAACCATAACCTTGCCCTTGCGCTTGATAACCTTGCACTTATCGCAAATGGGCTTGACCGAAGGTCTGACTTTCATCGTAATGCCCTCCTAAATCTAACTTAAATACCTGCTGACGCGGCTCATTTTGCGCGCCATGTGATTCTGCCCTTGGTAAGATCGTAGGGCGACATCTCCACGGTCACTTTATCCCCCGGCAGAATACGGATATAGTTCATTCTCAGCTTTCCGCTGATATGTGCCAGGATTTGATGTCCGTTTACAAGCTCTACCTTAAACTGTGCGTTCGGCAAAGCCTCAAGAATTGTGCCCTCAACCTCAATTACGTCTTCTTTAGACAAAATATTCACTCCTCTGTGCGCCCGGACATTTCCGTCAATGTCCGCCTCAGCCTTTTGTCCGTAAGTCCCTCAAGCTTTATATCGCCGAATGACGCGCGGACGTGTTTCTTGTTCTTCTTTTTCGGCTTTGCGAGCTTTCGCTCCTTGCCGTCGGCAACGAATACATACCCGCCGTCGATTTGAGTGACAACCATTACCTTGCCTTTATCATGACCAGCAAGGCTTATAACAACGCTTCCTGCCCTTATATCCATCTCAGTGATGCTCCAGTGTCAATATCAAAGGCTCGCCGCTTGTTATTGCGACAGTATGCTCGAAATGGCATGACAGACTGTTATCTGTTGTTACCACCGTCCATTTGTCGCCTAAAATCTTCACTTTTCCGAAATGGGAATTTACCATAGGCTCAATTGCAATCGTCATTCCCGGCATAAGCCTCGGACCGTG
>CANQOJ010000016.1 GCA_947625455.1 uncultured Clostridia bacterium
ACAGGTTTACGCTCTCCTAATTTAAATACAATCTTAATTCGCCGCGAAGCGGACACCATGTCTAGCCTCTTACCTCTTAATTTCTAACTTCTTAAATTCTAGCTTCTAGTAGAGCATATCTGCTATCTCATAAATCAGCTTTTCGGACTTTTCCCAGCCGAGGCAAGGGTCGGTTATTGACTTGCCGTAAACGCCTTCCTCGATTTTCTGGCAACCGTCCTCTATATAGCTTTCGATCATCAAGCCCTTTACCATTTTGCCGACTTCGGGAGAATGGCGCATTGAATGAAGGACTTCTTTGGCAATTCGTATCTGCTCCAAATATTGCTTTCCCGAATTTGAATGGTTGGTATCAACAATTATCGCGGGATTTTTCAGCCCTTTTTCAAGATACAAGTCACAGCAAAGCTTCAAATCCTCGAAATGGTAGTTGGGGATAGTCTGACCGTGCTTATTCTGCGCACCGCGAAGAATGGCGTGGGCGAAAGGATTGCCGTCAGACGAAACTTCCCACCCTCTGTATATAAAGGTATGCGCCGCCTGGGCAGCTTGTATTGAGTTGAACATAACCGAAAGCGTACCGCTTGTGGGGTTTTTCATGCCTACCGCACATTCCATTCCCGAAGCAACAAGCCTGTGATGCTGGTCCTCAACAGACCGCGCGCCTATTGCAACATATGACAATATATCCGAAAGATAGCGGTAATTTTCGGGATACAGCATTTCATCAGCGGTCGTGAGGTGAGTTTCCTCAATAACCCTTGTGTGCAGTTCGCGGATCTTGATAATGCCCTCAAGCATATCCTCGCCCTTGGTTGGATCTGGCTGGTGAAGCATGCCCTTGTAGCCCATGCCGTTAGTACGCGGTTTTCCCGTGTAAACGCGGGGAATGACGAGGATTTTATCCTTGACCTTTTCCGCAGCCTTGGCAAGTCTGCATGCGTAATCAAGCACGGAGTCCTCGTTGTCAGCCGAGCAGGGACCGATTATAAGCAAAAACTTGTCCGATTTGCCCGAAAACACCTCGGCAATCTCCTTGTCGCGCTGTGCCTTTACCGTTTTAACAGTATCCGACAGAGGGTACATCTCCTTTATTTCCTGCGGTATAGGAAGCTTTCTCTTAAATGTCATTGACATAAATATAAAACATCTCCTTAAATAACAATCATATATATTGTATCACATTTTCCCAAAATTGTCAATATCCGTTTTTAATTCAAAAAAATTTCAAAAAGCCCTTGACAAACTTTGGTTTGTGTGGTATAATTCTATTGTTGTGATGCTGATATAGCTCAGTTGGTAGAGCACATCCTTGGTAAGGATGAGGTCATCAGTTCGACTCTGATTATCAGCTCCAGCGCAAACCGCTCTGTTAAGCCGTTTTTCGCTTATCGAGCGGCTTTCCTTTTTCTGCCAAATTAAATTTAGGTCATTATGAGGTCATTATTTTTACTGAATTTCGCATAACACCGCCGAATTTTGCTTTTAATTACTGCATTTTACTAAACACTACCCTAAGATAAATAACTTTGGGCAGTACTCCAAGTGGAAAAAGAGTAAAATCCCCTTACGGTTAATAAGGGGATTACTTTCGTTTTAACAGTTTTCCGAGTTTTTCTGCGGCTTCAACATCAGCATCTTTTATAATATGAAGATATTTGTTGGTCGTTGCTATGTCCCCATGTCCTAATCGCCCTTGTACCTGCTTTATGTTTACTCCCGCATATAAAAGCAGTGTTGCTGATGTGTGTCTTAGCGAATGAAACTTATGGTGCGCTAACCCGTTTTGGTCTAAAAATTTGCTGAACGCCTTTGTCGGTGCAGTTGGGTTCATCATTTCCCCATTCCATTGCGTAAATAACCAATCCTCGTCTTTCCATTGATTACCAAGCGTTGCTTGTTCCGCCTTTTTTTCTTCTTTAAGCTGTTTAATCAACTCAATACAAACTGAGTCGATAGCGATAATTCTTGTTTCATAGTCCTTTGGTGCTTTGGTTGTGGCAGGTTGCCCTTTAACTTTATAGGCGGCTCTTTCGATTAGTATTGTTTTGCCCTCGAAATCTACATCGGAAAATTTAAGCGCAACAAGTTCACCGCGCCTTGCTCCTGTGATAATCGCTAACTGCACAAGTACCTGAAATTGCAAGGGTTCATCTGCAAGGCATTTCAGCATTTTCACAGCTTCCTGTTTGCTGAAGAAATCAGTCTTTGGTGCTTTTGCTTTGGGCATAGAGAGATGTTCAGCTTTTGCGGGGTTGTCCATAAGCAATCCTAATTTCATAGCCTGCCTGAAAATAGATTGAAGTACCGTTATGTACCGCTTTATTGATGATGCAGACAAAACTTCTCCGTTTTTATCAGGCTTTCCGTCCTGCCTCGTCTTTACAGTATTTGACAAATCGTTTATAAACCTTTGAATATGAACAGGCTTGATTTCGCTTATTTTCATATCGCCAAGTTTCGGAATTATAAACTTTTCTGCTATGCGGTGATAGTATTGTACTGTGGTAGGTGCTAAACTCTTTTCAGTTATTTTAAAATATTCAACAATGAAATCAGATAGTTTAGGATTTGTGTCGCTTATTTTGAAAAAACAGCTCCGTTCAAAATCACTAACAAACTTGTTTAGTTCTTTTTCAATCTGCCGTTGTGACAAGCCTTGCGGTACTTTAAATGTCGCCGTAAACGGATTGAGTTGCTTTTTGTCCTCGCCGTAACCTCTGAATACCTTGACTCTGTAACTGATGATTTCACCCTTTTTATTGCGTCTTGGTGTGATATTTGCCATTTTTGCTCCTTTTTATTTGCGAATAATTGATTTATAGAGAATTTCTGAACAGGTATACAGTTTCTACCCACCAACCTATAAGGTCATCATACGCATATCTTACCATAAGCGTGGTGTCGTTTGTCTTATAACAACTGTAAAGATATTGTCCGTTCCTCTGCTCATAACCGTCACCCAATTCTCGTGTAGCCTGCTGTTTTGTTTTGCCAAGTTCAATGCCCCCTGCCGTCATAACAGAAGAACTTTCGTCTTTATTTCCCCTTGCAATTATTGATTTTACCGAATATCCTGCATAATCGTAGTTCTTCATATATTCTTCATCTAA
The DNA here is from genome assembly GCA_947625455.1 of uncultured Clostridia bacterium. GTDB lineage: Bacteria > Bacillota > Clostridia > Oscillospirales > Ruminococcaceae > CAG-115. The sequence goes on from CANQOJ010000016.1 coordinate 3,114, forward strand.
CATCTTCGATATATCGACCATTTCTGTTATATCTGAAATAGGTTTGCCGTTCTTATCTACTATCTCAACATAACAGCAAATATCTTCGTCCTCACCTTCGCCCATTACCAAAGGAAAACCTTGAAAAGCGAACTGCAGGTCTGTTGGAGTACCCTCATCTAATGCAATAGTCTCAAGGTTGTCCTTGATACGCGCTCCATATAAGTCAACGTTAGTAAAAAAGTCTTTCACGGGCATATCCGTTATGTCGTAAAAGAACCCTTGAAGAAAGATTGTACTGAGATTTGTTCCGTTAGGCATTTTTACTCCGTATTCTGGAACAAGATTGTAGTTTTTATTGTCTATCCTCAGTGAACCGCCCTCTGCCATCGTAGTGCGCAAAAGCGAGTCCTTTGCAGGGGTAAACAGCGGTTCTTCTGGAATATCTGGATAATCATAATCGCTTGAACTCGAAATCACTTCGCTTTCAACTGAAAAATTGCTGTTGGCAACATTTATAGGCAAAGATGTTGTTTCTCCTCCGCTTGTTTCTTCACGCTGTTCACAGCCACTTAAAAGTAATACCGCAATTGCCATTGTAAATATCCTTTTCTTCATATCGTTTCCCTTTCTTAATTTTGTACTTAACTTTGGTACATTTTTCTCTTTAAAACCAAGATTCCCACCAGACGTGTGAACGCCCGATGGGAATTGATGTTTAAGTTTCGATAAAAACGATTTTATCGCCTTTACAGTAAAGCTGTTTCATCAGCTTTCTCTTAATGATGTATTCAGTAGTACGCATACCTTTACAGTCCTCAATGACTGTTTTTCCGAGCCGTTTGTCTATGTACACAAAATCGGCTTTGTATACGACTTTCTTTTCTTCACAAACTCGCTTGACCTTGTGTTTTCCTTTCTTTTCGCCTTTGGTGAACGTTTCTTCAAGTTCAATTTCTTTGTAAAGAGCAGGTATCAACAAGTATTCTTTCTGAAGTTCAAGCTCGCTTATTTCACCAAGTCTTAGCAATAAGTGCAACTCGTCACACCGCTTCGCCTCTTTCTTGCTGTCGTGCGTATGCCCAAGGCTACATTGGCACTTACTTGCACCATACTTGCTCTTGTTGAAAAACCGTGTGTTATATGTAAATGCCATTCTTTCCACCTCTTTTAGTATATCATTCTTTGGTACATTTGTCAACTATTTTTTCAAATTTATATCACGAAATGAACAAAACGGAACAATGCAAGAACGAGCAAATGTATCGGATAAAAGTACCTTAACGCTTTATCTATTCTTTTAACTTTATACTGCTGATTTTCTTGGTTTTTCTTTCTTTGAGATATTATAATAAGTACGGAGACAGCGATTGTTGGAATAATCAACAATTTTGAATTGCTTATGCTGTACAAAAAGATGATAATGCCAACGACCTGCCAAAATTTGTAATACTTTCTTCGTCTTGCGAAATACAAAAAGCCAACCAATAGTACACCCATTGCTCTATAATCAGCGTTTATGCTTTGACAAATCAGCATAAACAACACACAAACAATAAGTCTTGATAGCCTGCTTACAAACCGTCTTATTTTGTTGCCTTTATACCATTTCTTAAAATTAGTTTCTTCGAGTTTATTTACAATAATAAGCATAAGGAACGACAAGAATAAAGTATAACAGGTATTTTGAACATTAAGGCAGGAATAGTCTATAATATCGCCGTATCGAAAAAGGTGTGAACGGTCAACAGTCAAAGCGAAATCAAAAGGTGCTTCACTTAACAAAGCCAACACACCGAGTTCTAAAAGATGTTTCTTTCTGCTCTTTGTGAAGTAGAAACACTCAACTAACTCAAACGCGAACAGGGGAAACGCAAGTCTTCCCATAAGGAACATAGCCATAAAGTCTGTGTCGCTTATAAGACTTTGCTCGTATAGCACTCTCCCTAAATGGTCTATAAGCATTGAAATAACGGCTATATACTTAATAATATAATATTGCCTTGTAGATATGCCGTGTTCAATTGTTTGTTCCGCCGTTTTCGCCTGTTCTATTGCAAATGCTTTTCGTTCAGCACGAAGTCTCTTCGCTTTTCCCATAAGTTATTTGTCGGTGCTTTCGTGTTTAATAAAAACCGTAGGCAAATTGTCATAAGCGTTCATTATTGCTTCTAAATGGTTCTCTGACGAAGTGTCAGAAAGTATTCCGCTTACCGACTGTTCAAAAGCCTTTTTACATACAGCCTTATTGATATACTCCCCACCGCCGTTAAGGTGAACGCTCACTTTTTCTTCTATCATACGAACAATAACTTCAGGCGGGGTTCGTCTGCCCGTTATCCAACAGGCGAGTGTGTTCCTTTTAATTCCCGTCAGCTTTGCAAGTTCACTGTAAGACAGTCCAGAATTCATATACGCCTGCCTTATGCGATTGCTAACTATTTGCTTTTTACGTTGTTTGTTTGTTTTAACAAGGCGTTTACTCAATTAAGTCCCCACCTTTCTGAGTTCCGATTGTTTTAAGCAGTTCGTTGAACTCCTTGTCCTCAAATGCCGAAGAACGCTCGTATATGATGTTGTAAATAAGGTTCATCGGCGACAATCCAAAGGCGTGCGGGACAATAGAGATTACCGCACCTTCGCCTATTTTAATCGCCTCTATGTTTTTATTTACTACCGATTCAATTTTCTTAACATCGTTAAGAGAGTTGAATACAACGGTTTTTATATATCTCCCTTTTCGTTCTGACATATTCAGTTCTCCTTGTCTTTCTTGCATTTATTCGCCATTTCCATTACTTCTTCTGGGGAAAGTCCTGAATCCTCATATGATGCAAGGCGGTCAAGTATTTCTTGATATGACTCGTAATATTCATCATTCAGACCATACAGAAAAATGTTGTCACGGTTTTTGGTAAGCGCTCTCCCATCACGTCTCCTTCTTACCGTCCACCTTTCTTCTTTAGTCATATACTGTCACCTCTCACTCTTTGCCTTTCATAGCTTTTGCCCACCTGCCCCAAGTCTTTCCGTTTAATTCGGCAGGCTTGCTTTTTTGGAACGATGTCTGTGTTGGTGCTGATGTTGAAGAAGCTACTGGCGGTTTTTTATTTTGACTTTCTCCCTGTTCGGAAACACTGTGTTCTACTGACGAACCACTCGGTTTTTCATAGTGCAGTTTTGAATAAATAGTTCCCATTTTCATTACTCCTTTATAATTTACTATTATCATTATAACATAAATGTTGTGCATTGTCAACTATTTTTATGGTTAATATTTAAAAAAATAGTTAATTTGTTAAATATTTACAAGACAGCGTATAAAAATTTATATATTTTTAATAGGCGATTTGAGATTTTAATATTTCGTATGCTTCTAATATAAGGGTAGAAACTGCATTTGCGTCATCAGACTTTCCCATATCTGGGTGATAAATTTTTATTATTTCGTTACGTCTTTTTTTAAGTTTTTGAATATCAATAGGCTCGTTATCTTGGAAGAACAAAACTCCTCGCGCCCAATCGGTACTTTTGGACGAACAGTGTGAATAGTTTTCATTCATTAAGTCTTTGGTGCTTTGTATAAAATCAAGTTTTTCTTTAATTCTGTTTACCTCATTGTCTATCATTTGGTTAAATAACGCTCGAAAAGTTGTTATAACAGCAGGCTCTCGGCAATCAATCTTTCCGTTGCCCTGATAGTCATACAGACATTCCACATTACTCCCAAGCAGTATTTCTTTTTCAATAATCTTTTTCGGAAAATCTTTTATTTCTGCTTTGTATCGAAATTTAACATCACATACAACACAGTCACTGTTTTTCCCGATATTCCGTAAGTTAGTGCAGAATATTCCGACTTCTCTTAACTCCGAGATATAGAATATATCTTTAAAATGTTTTGTGCGTTTTACGGATAATGGGCATTTTCCGCAGGATAATGCGAACATATTATGTACACCGTCTATATACAGGTTTTGATAGGACGCAGTGAAGTTAAACTCTTTATTTCTTTGTTCGGTAAATTCCTTTGCGAGAGAGAGGTCGTCCTTTTCGGCACACGAGATGTCTACCCAAGAGGGAATTAAATCAAAGCAGTCTCGGCAGATATATCCTCTTGCGGTTTTCTTTCGTCTGAACCTTATATTCTTCCCGCAAAGTTCACAAGTTTGCATTTAGGAGTCTCCTTTTCTATAATAATACCCCCGACCTCGTAAATCCCCTTATAGTGGGGCAACTACTATCGGGGGTACACTGTCAATCATCGTCATCATTATATCCGACTTGTTTCTTTTTTGGACGGCTAAGGTCATCATCTTTTAGATTGTTTTTATCATCTGTTATAATATAGTCTTTTGCTTGCTCGTAATATTTGTTTTGTGCTTCTTTAAAATAATTCTGTAAGGGAATAAAATTTTTCTCTATTTGTGCCTCGTGGAGACAGTGATAGTATTTAGGCTTATCTTCATCACGGATAATAACAGGAACAAGGTTGCTGTCAAAACATTGTTTGAGTATTACAGCACGTCCTGTCCTTCCGTTTCCGTCTTGGAAAGGGTGAATTTTCTCATACTCAGCGTGGAATACAGCAATATCAAGTAAACTTTTCTCACTTGAATTGAATTTATCAATAAGTTCTTCTATCTTTTTCGGAACATCTTTAGGAAGTTCAGTCACTATATCCGAGACGTGGTTCGTCTTGTTTTTGAATTCTCCGATAGGATAACCGTTGGCATAGTCTTCAAAAACACCTGCTTTAAGCTGATAGTGAAAAGACTTTATCATATCTGAAGTAAGCGGTTTTCCCAAGTTTTTTAAAACTTCATTGAACATTTTGAAATGCCCCGTCATTTCTTCAACGTCCTTTGCTCTGAAAACAAATTCTTCACTGGAAAATACAGTTCCCGTGTCAAATAATGATGCTGTTTGTTCACTTGTAAGGGTACTTCCCTCAATTTTATTTGAGTTATATGCCATACACTTTTGAGTAAAAGCATATATGCCTTTTCTGTTTTGCCTTCTAAACTCCTCTAAAATTTGTTCTTTTAATCTCTGCACAAAGTCTTTCACAATCAAGCACTCCTTCTTCCACAGCATTTACAATTTCTTTCATAGCAGAGTAAGGTTTTCCTTTATAAGAAATTCATTTGGAAAATCTGGTTTCCAAGAAGTACCACCGATTGAAACGGTAACATTACGCAAAAAACCTGCATCAAAAAACAGTTGACCATCACCAACATAACGATTAAGTTGACAAATGTAATTAAAATCTGTTGGATAATCAACAGTGTCAAAAATAAACTGCCAAGCGTGTTTTAAGTTGTTGACTGCTAAAATTTCATCAACTGTTTTGTTAGCTACTGACATACCGTTGTAAATGGCTTCTGTTTCGGGAAACGTTACGCTAAGTCCCTCTAACTTTGCACTTTTCCAAATATAATCAACAATATTTCTTTTTGCAACAAAGATATTCTCATCAACTGTAAGATGGTATTTTTTCTTGAAATCCATATATTGTCCTTTCTTTAATCATCATTATACCCAACTTGTTTGGGTAATGTATGCTTAACTTGTTGCTCGCCATCGCCGTTGCCGATTCCGTTCTTCAATCGGTTATAATTTTCATCAAAATCTCTATAATTTTGTAAAGTTTCACAATCTATTCTTGTGAATATTACTTTTTTGCCGTTACGCACACCGCATTTTTCTGTTTTTGTGTTGCAAATAACGTAACGTCCACCAATATCTGCTCCGCTGAACAGTGCTTCTATACCTTTTGATACCAAACTGCTGTTTTCAGAAAGACTTGCTGCCTCTTGCAGCTTTGCATCAAAAAGGTAAACCAAGTGGTCGTTCGGATTTACAATAACTATTTCAAGTTCGGGCTTTCCCAAACGCTGACCTAAATCAGCATACCACATATAATCTTCAGACTTTGTGTTGTAATACATAAAAGTTACTGCATAAGACTCAAACGCCTTACCCAACTGTTCTTCAGCCGTAACATCATCAAACACAGCACTTACCATTTGATAAGTAAGTGACGGGTTGACGAGATGTAATCTGTATTCGTCCTGATTAGCAACGTTATGTGTTTTTACAATAAATTTTGCTTGTTCAAGAACGTCAGAAACGATTTTGAACTTGAATGGCGTAATTTCTACTGTCGGGTCAACGCCAAAATTTGTAAGCATTTTACGATATTCGGGGTTTTCTTGTCGCATTTGAGGATAATGAATCTTTTTCTCTGTGGAGTCGCAAACCGCCAGATACATAATGTCATATACTATTGCTTTTGCTTCCTGTTCGTCTAAATTCATAAACCTAGACAAATCATCAATTACAGCTTCTTGAAGATACTTTTGCATATCTTTAAAGTTCTCGATAGCATACTCCTTGAAGATGCCCCCTGTCTTCAGAAATTCTAAACAACTTGCTTTGCTATATTCTTTCTGATATATTCTACAAAACTCCTCGTAAGTGAACAGGTTTACATTAATGGGATGACAGCGGTGAATAAGCTCACCGCTTTTCAAGTATTCCAATGCCAACGAATGAGTGCCTGTTATAGCGATTCGCTTGCCATTCTCTGCCAGCGTCCAAAGAAAACCGCTTAAATCGTGATTATCTTTAATCCAAGTATATTCATCAATGATGATATTCTTTTCTTTGACGGTCTTTAAAAAAGAAATATATTCACGACCGTTCATATTCTCCTCAAGCTGTGCTTGAATATAGATAGTGTCATCGCAATCACTTACAGCTTGAAGCAGACCGAACGTTTTGCCCGTTGCCCTAAAGCCACAAATAATGTGTACCATAGGAAAATCATCGCCAAAGCAATAACGCCTGATATAGTCAACAAAGTCACGCTCGTAAACCCTGTCCAGCTTAGTATGCTCCATTGCTTTTGCCTGTAGCTTGGCTATATATGATTTTAACTCATCACCTGATTTAACCAACATAATCAATTCACCTCTATTATAATAAATAATGTATAACCCTTATCTAGTCATCATTCAAACGGTCGTATTTAGACTTATGACTTTGTTCATCATCACCGTTACCAACCCCATTTTTTAATTTATTGTAAACATCATCAAAATCACGATAATTTTGCAAAGTTTCACAATCCAAACGTGTAAAAACGACTTTTTTACCGTTCCGCACACCACATTTTTCAACAGGACTGTTTCCTACCACGACACGATGTCGTAAGGCGAACCTTGTATAGCGTGAAACAGGACGTTTCACGCCCTATGGTTCGCACTATGACACGATGTCGTCTGCCCCAAGGTCGACACTACGAAACGCCCTCTCGTTATATTAGTCATCAATAGGATAGTACTTCAAACAAAGCATTTTCCACTCTTTGTTAGTTATCACATCAGGAACAATTTGCTTGGCAAGGATTTCAATGTTATCTTGTAGTTCATACAAGGCACAAAGTTCTCCTTTTCGGTCCGCTTCTTCTGCTTTCGCAATTGCCTCTTTGAGCAAAGACGGCAATTTATCATAAAACGAAGATATATCTATATCTCTTATCCATCTGAATTTCTCACTGTTGTTCATAACCGCTTACCTCTCTGCTATCTATAGCTCCCTGTTTGCCTTGTGTCGATGTTCCCAAGTCTTTAAAAGATATATTCTGACTGTCATCAGAATTTTTCCGAGGATATGTAAACATAATCTAATCCTCGCTTTCACTATAAACATTATACCACATTTGTCCCATATCGTCAACAACTTTTCAAGTAATGGCGATAAATTTCGTCCAATCGTCCATACTTTGTTCCTTTTTTACAGATTGTTTCGGTTGACGCTCGTGCTTACATCAACTCCGCAAAGAACAAATTTATTATCTTCATTCTTCTTATTGATGTCACCAAGCAAGCCTTTCCCAAAATTTACTGCGTGTCGGTCTATCGTTTCGTCAAGTATGTTGCGAACAGTCCTGCCGTTACCGAAAGAGGAAAGTTTAATTTCTTTGGCACAGCGAATTTCAAAATTAGATAAAGCGTCTGCCGAAACTACAAAGCCTTGCTCGTGTGCCATTGCTACGAATATCTGTTTCATTTCTTCAATGTTGTAATCGGGAAATTCAAGATATTCTTTCACTCTGCTCTTGAACCCTTCGTTTCGTTCAAGCAATTTTTTCATATCGTTCTTATAGCCTGCAAGGATAACAGTGAATTTATCTCTGTTATCTTCCATCTCTTTGATTAACGTAGCTATCGCCGTGTCGCCATAATTCCCATTCATCAATGCGTATGCCTCGTCTATGAACAGAACTCCGCCATATGCTCTCTGTAAGACTAACTTAGTTTTTACATCTGTCATTTCTGCGGCTTTTAAAAAACTGCCGTCCACTTCAACACACTTGTTCTCTTTTATATATCCGTACTTGTATAAAAAGCCTGTAATAATTCTGGCTACTGTCGTTTTTCCTGTACCCGCAGAACCATAAAATACAAAATGCCGACCGTTCATTCCGTACTGTGAGAAAATTTCCTTTCTTAAACTTTCTTTTTCAAATTTCATTCGTGCCGCCATTTCGGATATTTTAGTTTTTACAGATTGAAGTCCGATTAAACTATCTAAATCTTTTTCGGGGTTAGTACTGCCTTTATGCACTATCTTTTTAACAGCACTTGATGAAAGCAGGCTTTCCATTTGAGCCGTTTTCTGCAAATCCATTTCTTCACGTTGCGCTCTCGTAAGATTTTCAAATTTGTGTTTCTTGCTGTTTCCAAATTCATCATACTCGTTATCTAAGATAGCTTGTTGATACATTTTCTTTAATGGATATTTCAAGAATACCCATTGTGCAAACGTAGCCAAAAATACAATTACAGGCAATACGCCTATTTCTTTATTTATGCTTGTCAAAAGGTCATAGATGAAATATGTAAAACCTGCAAACGGAAGTACGGTACTTATCGTACTTAAAATTATCGCTAACGGATAACTGGTTTTTCTTTTACCTTTCATTCAACACGCTCCCCATATTTCTTCAGTCTGTTTACGCTTGCTTGATAATATACAGGATTTATTTCTATTCCGATATATCTTCTGTTAAGTTGTAACGCCGCTTCTCCCGTGCTGTTTACTCCGCCGAAACAATCAAGCACAATTGAATTTTCGTTAGAAGCAATCTCTATAATCTTCTTTAATACTTTATGGTTGGGTATCTCCCGCATTTTTTCAAAGCAATCTCCGCAAATTAACTCATATCTCATCTTTAACGTTCCTCTGCTATTTATGTACAATTACAATTAAGAAGTATATAAGTATATCAAGTTAGACCACATTAGAAAACGTTCATTATTTAGTTTTTCAGACTGTCGCCCATAAGTTTGGTGAACTTCTGCTTTAACGTTTTAGTCTTTGACTTGCCGATTAAAGTGCCAATGCCATAAGCAATCAGACATAACACAACACCGCAGAATATAACGAGCAATGATTCGCTAAGTATATCCCCTAACCCTTTATTTGATATGCAATTAACGACCGTCAAAGCTATACAACTGATTACTGTGGCAATTATAAGAGCTGATATGATTATGTCTATTTTATTCCAAAGTTTATCTTTCATATCTTCGTAGCTTTGTTCTATTTTGTGGATTTCACAGGCAGGTTCAAACCACTCGTCAAACCATTCATTATTATCGCCGTGAACAAAGAATTTGGCACACACATATCCTGTGCTTGTAGTATACAGAAAAGGATAAGCCATTTCTTCAAAATAAGGATATACCTTTAGTTCACAATATTTTTTATTGTTAGAATCATAGTTTTCCGATAAGTATTTAGCCTTAACGATTGTTCCTGCTTCAAAATAACCCTCGTTATTAACAGAATAAAACGGCTTTTTTACGCGAAGAAAATCAGACTTATCTATCTTATCCTTTGTCGCTTGTAAATAATCAATATACATATACTTTCCTTTCGTTAGTTAGCGTTCTCCTGCGGCACTTTCTCGCCTTGTGAGATAATGCGTATAACTTGATATACCTAAATTTATTATTCTTTTTCTCGTGGGATTTTTTCTTTATGATATAATTTGATGGGCTTTCCTATTCCCCAACTCTGCTGATATTCTTTAATAAACGCAATATTGTCGCTTACCGTCTCATAAGCGATACTGTCATAGCCATATCTTTCTCCTATATCTTTAAGGCGGTTTTCAAAACCTACTCGAAAACCTCTTGCATCTATTGAGGAGTCTGCCTCTACCAACAAAGTGAGAATATGTCCTTTTGTCTTTCTGTCAAATGAACCTATATGCTCAAACTTGTTGAACATATAGTCTGTAAACAGTTCTCTTAATTTGTTTCCGTGAAGTTCAACAGCAAACGAGTATTTCAGCATACCCATTTTATCAAGCAACATTGCTCCATACTGTTCGTGACCTGAATGTCCTTTTAGATAACCTATGTCGTGCAGAAGTCCGACTACATACATTTCATCAGGATTTAACCCATAATCATTTGCTCTCTCTCGCATATACTCGGCAACACCTATCATATGCGCTGTTTTATATTTATTGATATGCTCTTTGCTTGCCGTTGCAATTTCCATAATATAACCTCGCTAATTTGCCCGATATTCATTGTTACTGCACATAAGTTCTGCTGTAAATAATCCGCTCCCAAACAAAACAATTGCGCCATTATCTTTAATAATTCTGCTGTACTGTTTCCATAGCAATTCAAACGGAATTATAATATCCCATTCACAGTGAGTTGTTCCATACGGCAAATCACACAAAATCATATCTATCGAATTGTTGGGAATGTCTTTCATATACTCTAAACAATCACCTTTAAAAAGAGTAATCAATTCTAAGCCTCTTTCTTTATCGGTACAGGTGTAACAGGCAAGCTGTCTGTGCTGTCAGAAAAGAGGTCACGTTTAAGTTCATTGTATTTATGTTCGCAGGCTACCTTATTTTCTCCGAAGCAAAATTCATACGGAGTGTTTTGGTTGGCGACTGCTATGCAGATGTAATACTGTCCGAAACTGTGTTTCTTCTCCAAGGCGTAAATTGCGTCACATCTAATCGTTATGCTGTTGTTTAATTCAATCCACTTTGCCATTGTCTTATTTCCTTTAGCTTATTTTTATAACTCTATTGCTTACTTTTTGAAGTTTCTTTGATACTGAGGAACTATGAATTACAACTACCGTTTTTCCTTTATTCCTTGCTTGCTTTAAAATAGGGGCATATCCGCCGTCAGCACTTGCAAGGCAAATAATGTCAATATCATCTCTATGCCCGATAGTGTTGTGAATATCGTTTATTATGATATTATCAACTGCGTTTTTCTTCTTTCCTTGAACCTGTCTTAAAGTCCACCCATACTTATTTGCAACCTTGCCCCATTCTTTAAAGTGATTTTTATTATCAGGTCTGTCATATATAGTCGCAGTACTAAGCACACCGCCAATTTTCTTAACTTCTGACAACAGTTCTTCAATTTTGTTGTGCGAAAAATTTTCGCTGTCTATAAACATAACTATTCGTTTTTTATTTGAAGAAGAAACCGAAGAACCCACAGTTGAAGATTGATTTTTTTCTGAAAGTAACTTGGTAATATTATCTTCAAGTGCTTTCAATGTTTCTTTTATTGCCTGTATTTCACCAAGGCAATTTTTGATTTTTTTGTTTCTTTCATCTGATGTCATTCTTATTTTTCTCCAAACAGTTTTAAGATTTCTTACATTAAGCGTAAAGTACGCTATGACAACCTTACACTATGTGCGAGTTGCAATGTTTGCTTTTCGTTGTAATCTGCAACATCGTTTTCCTTACATTATACGCGCACGCGCGAGTTGCAATAGATATAGTTGTGCTTTCTTCTATTTCTCGTCTGCCCTTACATTATACGCAAATAATGCTCACACGGATTACTATGTGTGAAGTTATGGTGAACTCAAAGGTTCACTTACCTTGTCGAGAGTATTGCAGACATCACGAGTGATGATTTATAGCTACTATCTCGATATAAGGTTGCTAAGTCAACCCTAATATTTGTTGTGTTTATGCAGGTGTTTCGTCAGAGTTTTTCGTTCCTTTAGATAACAGTTTAGCAATATCCTTGACACAAAGTGCCTTTACAACATTGTCATTAGCACCGTAAACCGCACCGCATTTTTCGCAAATGTAGTTAGTGTTACCGTCATCATCTTTAACCGCCTTAACGCTCGGTAATTGACAAGTATCGCACCATTTCTGCAAATCGTGATACTTGACCTTAATAACGTCTATGCCGTATTCCTTTGCTTTATATTCAATCTTCGTCTGTAAATCATAATACGACCAATTGCTCAACAGCTTGTATTTTTCAAGTTCCGAAGTAGCATACCCTGTCAAATCTTCAAGCTGAATTGTTCCACAGCCGTTTTCAATCGCCCAATCAATTATCTGACGTGAATATCTATGGTTCACAGTGTTTCTGAAGTTTGAAATTTTTTGACCGATATGCTCAAGGGGTTTCATTTTTGCGTGATACCCGTGACCTATGCGACCATCACCACATAGCTTTGAGTGCTTTCTGCTTGCATTTCCGATTGAACGGCGGCGTTTTTCGATTTGTGCCGAAAACTCTTTAATTTCACCGCCCTCAATCTCACGAATCTTTTTGCTATTGTTAAAAGCACAAGTAACTGCATTGTGTTCAGCAATATGCACGCCCATAATGCTGTTTTTATCCAATTGTACAAGGCTTTCTTTTTTGTTTTCAAACGAGAAGCAGAGAAGTAAAAACCACCTGCCATCTTCATACTGTAACTTACTTCCGCAAATTTCATATACGCCGTCATAGCAACGTTCAAGAATGGGTTGAATGAACCTCTTAGACTTATTGCGTACTATAGCTTTGAACTTTAACGAAGATTTCGGTAGATTTAATTCTTGCTTTGCAGACTTGGAAAAGAGCGTCAGTTCAAATAACCAATCTGATATATTGCCATTGACATCTGTGTCATAGGTGAGCTTGATTGATTTTTTATGTAAATCAAGTGCCAGATTTCTGCGATAAGACGGAACAGACGCTGTACCACGCATAATATCAGCTTTTAATGCGTTAAATCTTGAAATAACACCTTGTTCTGTTGACGCTAAGTTCTGTGTGCTTACGCTCGGTGCGTCCTCTTTGATACGAGTATAAATCACACCAGAAAGGGATTTTCCGAGAATATCCCGACTTTCGTCCTTGGTTGGATATTCGCCGTGAGCCTTTTTCCAATCGCTTTCAAAGCCGTTGTATTCCCAACACATCTGAATTATGCGATTAGCCACAGCGCGAGTTTCACGTTGCATTTGCCACAACAACTCTTGTGCCTGCTTGAAGTTAAGTGTTTCATCATCTTTATAAAATAACTGCAATTTTATCGTTTTCGTCATTTTTCTTTTACTCCTTTATTATCTTTAACATCACGTTTGTGGTTCAACCTTCTTACATTACACGCACAAGCAAGAACAACAGCGTGTCAAGACTGTACTTATTGCCACTTACATTATACTTTTTACCGCTATTACTTACATTACGCATAATGCTCACACGGACTACTATGTGCGAGGTTATGGTGAACCTAAAAGGTTCGCACTACCTTGTCGAGAGTATCGCAGACACTACAAGTAATGATTTACTGTTACTATCTCGACATAAGGTTGCTAAGTCAACCCTATTTTGTTTTATTCTTCAAAAAAGCCGTTCCAAAGACCTATTTTGTTTTCCATAGCATTGTGGGCAAGGACGGCAAAATGCTCTGAATACTTAATGTTAGGTGCATAGGTAGCTACATTAGCATAGCCGTTTTTTAACAGCCAATCCTGCACCATAGTTCCATCGGGGAAGTATAAGTAAGCAAGCGTTCTTCCATACTTGTCGGTTCTTCCGACATCATATTCCACACTAAGGTACTCAACGCCAGACATCTTGTTCTTAACAATATCCGAAACAGTTGCACCTTCCTCTGTGTTATCCTTGTAGTACGTTGACGGGGCAACGCTTTCGGGAGTATCAACGCCTATAAGCCTTACCTTTGTTTCTGTTCCACTTATGTTGAGAACGTATGTATCGCCGTCAACAACTCTTACAAGTTCCGCTTTAGTCAGCGAATTAACATCAACTTCTACTTCTACCGCCGTTATAGGAACGGAGCTTGTCGTTTCACTGGACGAACTGAAGAAAAGGTTTACTCCGAGAGTATCTCCAACATCTGTAAGAAAACTCCCTAACGAACCGCCAATACCACTGAACACACAAACACAGCAAACAACAACAGATACAACTATTACTCCGATATAAAATGGCTTTTTGCTACGATTGTTTCGTTTTTCGCCGCTCATCTTTCTCCCTCTCATTTATGCTTTGTTTACATAAACCTTTACTTTTGTTGCCCAAATAGTCATTGTCGGTGTCTTTTCTCCGCTCTTAGATGTGTATTCGGAAACACCGAACTGCCCGTCAACACTTATACGCTTTTTAACAAAGGAATCAAATTCCTCATTTGCTTCCATCTCGCAATCAGTAGGAACGCAAAATACATCAATATACACAGGAACGGTATATCCGTCAGAATCTTTTCACTTTTGACTCATTGTGCATTTAAGCACTACTCCTTTGCTCATCTCTTTGGAGTCATAACACCAAAGTCCCCAGTTCACGCACTGATTGTAATTGTTTTCGTTTTCCATAGAATTTCTCTCCTTATTTGTTTTTATTAAAGCACTACAGCTCTTTGCATCGTTTAATGTTTTACTTTTGTTAATAATATTATACCATAATTAAGCACATTTGTCAACTACTTTTGTGGTTAATATTCAAAAAAATAGTTAAATTTATATAAAAGAAAAAGCGGAAATCAACTATCCGACTTGCTACATATAAGATATTTTTAAGTATATTTAAGTATATTTAAGTATATTTAATTATACGTTAGTGAAAAAGCGCATTATATTGAGGTTAAAAGACAGAAATCTTTAATAATGAGCGTTTTCTAATGTGGTCTAACTTGTTATACCTAAATATACTTAAATATACCAACTTATTTCTTTTCTTCTGTTGGTCTTTTTTCCTCGTCACAAGACTTACCATACAAATAGTTAGAAAGGAGTTCTGCGTTAATCAGATATTTCTTGCCTGATTTAACAGCGAATATCTCTTTATTTGCGACTTTTGTTCGCAGAAAAAATACGGGAAGATTAAACATCTTTGCCGCTTCAGTAATTGAAATCATCTGGGGAGTTTTTATCTCGCTCATAATAATATCCTTCCTTTACTTTGTTTTATATTTTATATTATATCATATTATATCATTATTTTCATCAATTGTCAAGCGGTTTTTTAGTTAATATTACAAAATTTAGTTACATTTCATTTTTTTCGTTAATTTGTATTGACAAGGATTAAAAACAATGATATAATGTAAACAAAACTAAAGGTTACTTGATAAAAACGACCGATAACAAAAAATAACAAAAAAACAGAAAGGGAGTGTTATTATGGCAGAATATAAGTTGGTGTTGAAAACGGTTGGGGGCAACACATATTACACCTACACTTTTCCAATGGATATGTTTGGAAGAAGAAAAAGGGTATATGGGAAAACCGAGGAAGAAGTTTTAGAAAAAATTGCGAACGAAGTGGAGCGCAGAGGCGGTGGCGGAGCAGGAGTTCCCAAAAGCGACAGTTTGATGGAACATCTGGAGTATTATTTAAGGTGGTCTTTAGCACCTGACACTAAAAACAAGAAAAACCGTCAAAGGTTTCTGGTAGAAAGATATATAAAAAACAGTGTTATTGATAAGAACATCAATGAAATAACCATTGATGATATTAACGACTTCTTTAAAAAACTTGTAGACTTTATATCTCTCAGCGTAATAAAAGAGTTGTTTGGTATACTTGACTTCACGTTTAAGGCGGCGCGTAACAACGGACGTTCAGATGTAATTTCTCTTGAGGGTGTTGAACTGCCGAAAAAATCCTCTTATGTAGAAGAATATATCCCAACCACAGAGGAATACCTGATGTTCCGCAATTATTGCATACAAATGAATGACGAAAAAAGTGTACCTGCTTTGCAATCAATAATTGTAGGTAGTTTCTTGGGACTCAAGCTCAAAGATGTTGCAAAAATCAAATGCGGTGATATTGACCTTGAAAACAATGTTGTTAGAGTTGAAGACAGAACTATTAAAATCCGTCCTGAGTTTAAGGAATGGATTGACACTGTTGCAAAAATCAAATGCAGTGATGTTGACCTTGAAAACAATGATGTTAGAGTTGAGGGCAGAACTATTAAAATCCGTCCTGAGT
Organism: uncultured Clostridia bacterium; assembly: GCA_947625455.1. Taxonomy (GTDB): domain Bacteria; phylum Bacillota; class Clostridia; order Oscillospirales; family Ruminococcaceae; genus CAG-115. The sequence goes on from CANQOJ010000016.1 coordinate 19,421, forward strand.
TTAAGGAATGGATTGACACTCAAGAGTGTATCGGCAATTACAAAGTAAACGAACCGTTGTCCGAAGAAGATAAAAACAATTTCTTGTTCAGCAAGGCTGAATCAAAAACTGTAATGATGTCCGTGGACTATGCATCACTTATGTTCGCAAGAATTGTTAAAAAATGTGGATTGCCAATGGGTGTCAATACTAAGATTTTGGAAAGAAACTATATCCTTATGCTCCTGCAAGAGGGAATGTCAGTTTCCGAAATTTCAAATGAAACAGGTCTTAGCATAAAAGCTATCAAAAAATATAGCAATATGTTCAAGGTTTATCACTTGTTGAATTGATTTTTGCGGTCATTATGCGGTCATTATTAGCTTGAAAATTACTAAATATCGCTGAAAATAACTAAATTTTGTAGTAAAGGTAATCTAACGTAACTGCGCATAAATAAACGAAACTGCGCATTATTTAATGAACACTAATAACTTTGGTAAGGATGAGGTCATCAGTTCGACTCTGATTATCAGCTCCACGCATTGAAGCCCACCTTTACGGTGGGCTTCAATGCTGCACATTTTTACTTTGAATTGCCCTAATGGCAATTCA